>DASUVB010000516.1:0-13372 GCA_036373835.1 Flavisolibacter sp.
CTGGTCCTGATGGCGTCCGTTACTTCGCTCCCGGAACTGATGACGGGAGTCAGCGCTACTGTCATTGTGCGCTCTGCTGACCTTGCCGTGGGCGATATCTTCGGCAGCTGCGCCTTCAACCTTTTTATCCTGGCAATGCTCGATGCATTCGTACCCCGTCATCAGTCCATTTTCGGCATTGCGTCACAGACCCACATCCTGGCGGCAGCGATGAGCATTATCCTCCTGTCGCTTGCCGGTGCAGGACTGTTCCTCCCGGCCTATTTCTCGGTTGGTGCGGGACTCGGTCTCATCAGCGTGGCATGCATTGTGATTTATCTCGTGTCGATCCGCGTGTTGTACCGGTTTGAAGTAAGGAGAAAGGCGATGCTGGCCGCATCTGAAGAAAAGAGAACCGCTATGCAAATGCCACTGCGCAAAGTGATTCTTAGATATGCGCTCTTTGCAGCCATTATCATTGGTGCGGCGCTGTTGCTTCCCTATTTTGCCAACCACATTGCCGAACAGGCTTCACTAAGCAAGAGCTTTGTCGGGACGCTCTTCGTTGCGGTATCCACGTCGCTGCCCGAGATAGCCGTGTCAATTGCCGCCATACGATTGGGCTCTATCGACCTTGCAGTGGGAAACCTCCTCGGCAGTAACATTTTCAATATCCTGATCCTTTCTCTCGATGACCTGTTTTATTCCGATGCGGTCCTGCTTCACGATGCGTCGGATGCGAATATCCTGTCGGTGTTCTCTACGCTGCTCATGACGGCAATTGCAATTGCAGGACTGATGTTTCATGCGGAAACGAAGCGATACCGAATGGCTTTGGATGCATTTTTGATATTTGCAGTATACCTTCTGAATTTATTGTTGTTGTATAAACTGGATCAATGAACTGGCATCATCTTGATATCGAACGGATCTATTCATTACTCGGCACTTCGCAGGAAGGCCTTTCAGGACAACTCGTGGAGCAGCGCCTCGATGAGTGCGGTCCTAATGAACTGGAGGAAAAAAAGAAGAAGCCGGCCTGGGTGCTGTTGCTGAACCAGTTCAAGGATTTCATGATCATCGTGCTGATGGCAGCCGCCGTAATTTCAGGGATCGTCGGCGACAGTGCCGATACCATCATCATCATGGTGATCGTGGTCCTTAATGCGGTTGTCGGCTTCATCCAGGAGTATCGCGCGGAAAAGGCCATGGAAGCGCTGCGTAAGATGGCGACCCCGCAGACGACGGTGATGCGTAACGGTCATGCACAGACGATCCCATCATCAGAACTGGTCCCCGGCGATGTTGTTGTCCTCGACGCAGGCAATACGGTTCCTGCAGACCTGCGCCTTTTCGAGTCGAAGGCGCTGCGGGTTGTAGAAGCTTCCCTGACTGGCGAATCGGTGCCGGTTGACAAAACAACCGAAGCTATTACAGAGCAGGACCTGCCTATCGGAGACCGGTTCAACATGGCCTACAAAGGCACGCAGGTGACCAATGGCAGGGGCAAGGGTATTGTGGTGGCTACAGGAATGAACACCGAGATCGGGCAGATCGCGCGGATGCTCCAGGAAAAGGAGACCATCACCCCACTGCAAAAGCGCATGGCCGATTTTGGGAAAAAGCTTTCTTACCTGATACTGGGCATCTGCGTCGTTCTGTTTGGTGTGGGACTGCTGCGTGGTGAGGAGCCGCTGGGCATGTTGCTGATTGCCATCTCGCTTGCAGTGGCGGCTATTCCGGAAGCGCTGCCGGCCCTGATCACGGTGGCTCTTTCCCGCGGGGCAAAGCGGCTGGTGAAAAAAAATGTGCTGATCCGAAAATTACACGCGGTCGAAACCCTTGGGTCTGTCACCTATATCTGCTCTGACAAGACCGGGACACTGACGCTGAACAAAATGACGGTGGTGGAAGTAAAGCCGGATGGCAACGCACCGCAACTGGACCAGGAACTCAGTGCCCTCGAGATCGCAATGATCCTGAACAATGATGTGCGGCGCCAGCGGGATGGGAATTTTACAGGCGATCCAACGGAGATCGCAGTTGTCGATCACATCTATAAACAGCATTCAGTAGATGCGTACAACAGGGTGCAGCAGCAGTTTCCCCGGGTGGCCGAACTTCCGTTTGATTCCGACCGGAAGTGCATGACCACTATCCACCGTTTGGATAACCGTTATATCGCCTTCTCAAAAGGTGCAGTTGAAACCATTGTCGCGGTGCTGGCTACCTCGGACCACGGGGAGGCCATCCACCAGGACGCTGAACAAATGGCTTCTAATGGCATCAGGGTGCTGGGTTATGGTTTCCGTGTGCTCGACCACCTTGAAGAGCCGTTCCGTTATGAGGATATCGAAAAGGACCTGTTGTTTGCAGGGCTGGTTGGTATGATTGACCCGCCGCGTAAAGAGATCCCCGCCGCCATTAAGGAGTGCCGTACCGCGGGCATCCATCCCGTGATGATCACCGGTGATCACAAGGAAACAGCTGCAGCAATCGCCCGGGAGATCGGGATCATCAGGACAGATGAGCTGGTCGTTACCGGTACGGAGCTCGCCCGCATGGACCGTGAGCAATTTGACCAGCAGGTGGAACGGATCGCTGTCTACGCGCGCGTCTCACCTGAACAGAAACTGAATATTGTAAAAGCGCTGCAACGCAAGAATCATTTTGTAGCGATGACCGGTGATGGCGTGAACGACGCGCCTTCCCTGAAAAAATCGAATATCGGCATCGCCATGGGAATCACGGGGACCGATGTGAGCAAAGAAGCTTCACACATGATACTGCTGGATGACAACTTCGCCACCATCATCAAGGCGGTGCGGGAGGGACGCAGGATATATGACAACATCCGGAAGTTCGTGAAGTATATCATGACCTGCAACAGTGCGGAGATCTGGACCATTTTTATGGCACCGTTGCTCGGCCTGCCAATACCGCTGCTGCCTATTCATATCCTTTGGATCAACCTGGTGACGGATGGACTGCCGGGGCTCGCCCTGTCTGCGGAAAAAGCGGAAAAAAATATTATGCGCCGTCCGCCACGGCGTACCGATGAAAGCCTGTTCTCTGAAGGCATCGGCGTTCATATCGTGTGGGTCGGCATCCTGATGGCAGGGGTTACGCTTGCTACGCAGGCCTGGGCTTTGCAACGCGACAACACGCACTGGCAAACCATGGTGTTTACCGTGCTGTCACTTGCGCAGCTGGCACACGTGCTGGCCATACGTTCAGAGCACGAATTCATTTACAGAAAAGGGTTTTTCTCCAACCCGCTGCTCCTGGGATCTGTATTTTTTACGTTCCTGTTGCAGCTTGCTGTCATTTACCTCCCATTTGCCAACAAGATCTTCAAAACCCAGCCGCTTACCATGGCAGAACTGGCGATTTGCATCGGTGTATCTGTCCTGGTCTTCCATGCTGTTGAGTTCGAGAAAATGGTAAAAAAATTCATGCTGGAACGGCGATCGGGGCAGTCCCGGCGGTAATGACCACCGTTTTATTTTGACGTGATGGTGATCATTGGCAGGCTTTATGATCATGAATACCTTGTGTAAAACAAGTGGCATGAGAAAAGGCAATATTCATATCACGGTCTTTTCCGCTATGGTGATCATAGCGGCCGTGGTGATCATGATGCTCAGCGGTAATGAACAGAAGGGAGCGGCCACGTATGTACTGCATGCGTCAGGCACCGGCATGCCGGATCGCGGGATGGCGCAACGCGACAGTTCAAAGATCATGGTGTATCCAAACCCGGTTCGACATACACTTTACGTGACAGTACCTACCCGAACAACGGGTGTTGTGCGGCTGGAAGTATTTAATTCATCCGGGCAACCTGTTTACCGTGCCGACAGGCAGGCGGGCAGGCTTATCAATATCGATGTGCAAACGCTATCAAGGGGCAGCTATTTCCTGCGTGTAACGGACCAGAAGGGTAATCGCTGGAACACGCCCTTCATCCGCGAATGAACCAGGACGGCAACACAACTGAGCGCGGTCAGTATTCCGGCTAATAACGGTCATTGTTCAACGGGCCTTGTGGGATTAGTTTAATCCCACAATCTTTTTTATGAAAGTGCTGCTCTCGAACCAGACGACCATCCGGGATGTCAACCAGGAATTTTCAAAGGAATTTCCTTTCCTGAAAATCGCTTTTTACCGCGACCGGCAACGACAGGGAGAGGAGAAGCAATTGCCCGAGCATACCAGGCTTGACGAAATAGCGGGACAGGTCAGGCCAACATTGATCGAGATCCGCGGTTCCGATACGGTTGCAGCGATCGAAAAGCGTTTCCTGGAAATGTTCAACCTGCCGGTGCAGGTATGCAGGCAGGCCGGAACTTTATGGCTGGAAACGTCGCGGTCCGACAACATGAGCCTTGCGCACCAGAATGCAATGGGTGCCACTGCTTCAAGACCCATCAGCTTCAATATTCACACGCTGTTCCTGTAACCCGCTGTTATCATCAACAACACTGACCACGCTCACCGAATGTGATGACGATGGTCGTTGTAGTAGTACACGGGCTACTTTAGTTTTATGATGTGAAGGATGACGATTAAAACAAGCGATATGACACCCGAACAACATACGCACCAGCTTTTATTTGAGATCAGGGCGTGGAAACGACTCCTGCTTTTCTTTCGCCAGGAGAACATGTATTTCAAAGAGCGCCTGGCAGAGCTGGTAGCAGGAGATATCAGTGAGCAGTACCTGGCTGATGCGGAGTCTTTCCATGAAGAATTTATTTCACTGGACTGCACCATCTGTTTCCTCCTCGATGATGTGCGCCAACAGGAGAAGATAGTTGCCGCCACTGGTGTCCCCGAATACCCGCAGACGGTGCTTGGCCAGCAGATGCAGATCCGGACAGACATGCTCAAAGCAGAGATCATATTTTTTAACCTGAAGGATGCTTTTCACAATTACCAGTTAAAAGAATTGCAGCCGCTGGAGGTCTGCGCTGACTGACCTGACCATAAGTACAAACATCTAAACAGTTTGAAATGAAAAAGTTTTTCGTGATAATGACAGCAGCTTTCCTGGTTGTGCCGGGTTGCTCTACCACTTATATAACTTCCAGCTGGAAATCACCGGAAGGTGCGCCGGCGCAGTTTAAAAAATTAATGGTGCTCGGCATCGTACGCGAAGCAGACAGGAGGATCCGGGAAAACATGGAACGCCACATGGTGGATGACCTGCGTGCGCTGGGCTACCAGGCATTTTCATCTTATGTGGAATATGGTCCGAAGGAATTTTCCGGGTTGAGCGAGGAGGAGGCCCGGGCAAAATTGCAGCGCACGGGTGTGGATGGTGTGATCACCATTGTGCTTCTCGACAAGGAGCGCGAACGCCACTACGTACCCGGCCGTGTCGTGTATTCGCCCTATGCATACTACCACAACCGTTTCTGGGGGTATTATCGCACCATATACAGCCGGGTTGAAACCGCGGGTTATTACGAGGTAAGCACACGCTATTTCTGGGAGAGTAATTTTTATGACATGACCACGAACAGGCTGCTGTATTCCGTGCAAACGCAGTCTTTCGAGCCTGCTTCGGCGGAAAGCCTCGGCCACGAGTACGGTAAGAAAATCATTGAGGACATGGTACGCAAAGGTATCCTTACCTCACTGGCTTCAAAAGGAAAAGATGTTGCTGCCATGGAGCCATAAGTTTTTGCAGGTTTATTATAGGATTGGAATGAACAAGGTCGGATTTCTATCCGACCTTCTTTTTCGCGTGATCTGAAACACCATCACATAACAAACAGCTCGCCCGGTACCAGCTCAAGGCGATTCTCGATCCTGGCTACTCCCGGTGCACACCATGCTGCTTCTTCGGCGTCATCCTTTTCAGCATAAGAGCGCACCTTGCCCCGCAGGATCACTTTATCACCGGTAACTTCCACGTCAATTTTTTCGGCATCGATTGATGCGGAACGGTGGAATGCATCACTGATCTTTTTTTTGATGTCTGTTGCAGAAACCTTTGGCTTCAGCATGATATTATTGAAAACATTGCGGACACCAAGCAGGCTGGCTACCGCGTTTCGTGCTGAGCTGCGCTGGTATTCCCAGTCCACCTCGCCTTCCAGCGTGACGATGCCGTTCTCCACCCGTACCTGGATTTTTTCATCCGGCACGGCGCTATGCCATTTCAGGGCATTAATGACGGAAGCTGCGATCTCCGTGTCGGTAAGGTTATAAGTGGGTGAAACACCGATCTGGATATCTTCTGCGATAGCCTTGACCCCCGCTACCTTCCGTACAGCTTTTTCTGCAGCCATTTTCTGTGCATAGCTGTCGACGTTGCCGGAAAGCGTGACGATACCATTTTTGACGGAAACGCCGATGTTGGAAACCTTTACAAACGGTTCCCATTTCAACTGGCTGATCACGTCCTGTTGAATTTCAAGATCTGATTTCATTTGTATAGCGTTTAAAGGTGATGAATTCGCGGCAGGAACGGACTCAACGCTTTCACGGGTACACCAAATTATGTGTGCGGCACAAAGCAAACAATGAGGGCTGTCAAATCGAACGGTGATGGTCATCACCGCGGAAAAAGCAAATAAGACATGGGTATCCGTTCTCCCGAAAAACGGTCTTGTTGACTTTTATCAGCATGGGGGCTAAGAATAGTCACAAGCCGTGCTTTAAGGGCTGCCTAGCTTTGGATCATTGAGATGAACTGCCGCCGGATCCTGCCCTGGTAACTGAAAAGCTGCATCATGAAAAAGATCCTGGTTATTGAAGACAATATTGATATTCTGGACAACATCACCGAAGTCCTGGAACTTTCGAATTATCATGTGTCAAGAGCGGAAAATGGCAGGCTCGGTATTGAAAAGGCCATTGAGACACATCCGGACCTCATCCTTTGCGATATCATGATGCCCGAGATCGACGGCTATGGGGTACTCCACATGGTTCAGCATAACCCCGATCTGCAGTCAGTTCCTTTTATTTTCCTCACGGCTAAAACAGAGCCGGTCGATATGCGGAAGGGCATGGCGCTCGGCGCTGATGACTATATCACCAAGCCTTTTGACGCCACTGACCTGCTGAACGCCATCGAGATCCGCCTGAAAAAGGCCGAGCAGTTGAAACAACGGATGGCAAACATGGCAAACGGCCTCCGGGAGTGGACACCGGGCACCGGCGCCGATAAAGCCCTTGCCGATTTTGTCGAAGGAAGGCACCTGGACCGTTACAAGAAGAAGCAGCTCATTTTCAGCGAAGGCAACCACCCGGTGCGGCTCTACCACATCAGGAAGGGGAAGGTGAAAATATTCAAAACGAATAACGAGGGAAAGGAGCTGATCATGCGCATTGTGAACGAAGGAGACTTCTTTGGCTATCTCGCCATGATGGAGGAAACAACGTACAAGGCAAATGCCGAAGCCATCGAGGAATCGGAGATCGCGGCCATTCCCAGGCATGAATTTGAATCGCTGTTATATTCCAATCCCGAAGTATCGCGCAGGTTTATCCGGCTGTTGGCGCGAGATGTAACAGAAGTGGAAGAGCAATTGATTCATCTTGCGTATAATTCCCTGCGGCGTAAAGTGGCCGATGCCCTGCTTGTTGTCCAGAAAAAGTTCACCAGGGATAACGAACCGTATAATATCAGCATCAGTCGCGAAAACCTTGCGGCAATTGCCGGCACCGCCACCGAATCACTGATTCGAACCCTGAGCGACTTTAAGGCCGAGAAGCTCATTGATGTCAGGAATGGCAAGATCGCCATACTGAACGAGGAAAAGCTTGTGCGCATGGTTAACTGATCAGTAACGGGTCACCAGGGCAATATGCTGATGGTCATTCAGCATTCCGTTATTTACAAACTTCACGCTGCCGTTTTTATCCAGTGTCATGGCGATCAGTGCGTTCACGGCATCGGGTAAGATATTATAGCTGCGGGATGGCGGCTGCAGGTACAGGTGGTCATTGAAATTCCTGATCACGAATCCCGGCGTGCGGTAATCTTTTTCAACAAGGAGCATTTCGCCACGGCCTTCCGCTACCGCATCCCAAACGTTTACGAGACCCTCGACTGCCAGTCCTTCCCCGATCTTTTCGGTATAGTCTCCAATAGCATCCTTCATCTGCTCGATAAGCCAGGCATACATGACCGGCCAGACAAGCAGGGATAGCTGGTATACGCCTGCCATTTCATAATTGCCACTGACAACCCCGATCAGCTTTTCCGAATGTTCACTGCGGTTCAGGAAGGCAGCAGTATTGCGCCGCGCTCCCACGACCACCAGCTTTTCAGGACCGGTAAGGTAGTGGCCGAGTTTTTTGTCAACCTGCTTCATGAAAGTACTGAAGCGTATCTTCTGCATTTCCGATGTGTCCTGTTCGAAGGACTTCTGGAAGGCATTCCCATAATAGGAGGATCCCCTGGAGGGCGGGCTGTACTCATGATCATCTTCGTACTCGAAGGGAAAGTGTGCGTCATTGCTTTCTTCCAGGTCCCTGAGCGATGCTGCATACAGGTGGGCCGTTTTCTCACTAACGTGCAAAGCAAAGTAAGGATGGGCGAGTTGTCGCAGATAAAGCAGATCCCGCAGGTCAAACATCCTGTCCGCCATTACCTTTTCGATCACCGGGAAGGGGAAATGCAACATGAATTCCACCTTTTCCGAAACATAAAAACCGAAGCCTTCTTCAAGTCTTTCAAAATCAAGCTGGTTGAAGAGGCGGTTCAGACTTGCTGTAAGGATATCCGCATCCCTGCCATATTCGGTTCCCAGGGCACTCGTCATCTGGTGGACGATCTTTTCAGTGTGTAGCCTGTTGATCCTGCTATCCTGCCTGCTGGCAGGTAAAATAATGGTGATGCAGATCTTACCGGTTTCCTGTTGCAGGAGGGACAACTTTTCCTGCAAAATCTTGTCACTGTATGCGGCCATAACATGAATTTAATAACCAAACCTACCGGCATGTGAAGGACGGTGCAATGACGACTGTCAGTGGAATGCTTGACAGGTCTCATTGATACCGGGCACCCCGGCACTAACCAATGTCATGGATTTACCTTCCCGCCGTCATCGGTCCACGCTGGTATCGCGGCTAATTTCACAGGCAAAACCGCGTATATGAACAAGATCCTCCTGGCATTTGACGAAAGCAGCTTCTCCGAAGGCGCCTTTGAATTCGTCCGGCAACTGAACGAAATCCAGCCGGTCCTTTTGACTGCAGCCTTCCTTCGGCGTGCCAGCTACGCAGATATGTGGGCCTATGCTGCAGCCGCAGGCTCAGGAGCCGTTTTCATGCCGGTAACTGAGGATAAGCCGGATGACACATTGCAGCAGGTCATCGACCGGTTCGAGGAGGCTTGTGTCAAAAACGGCCTGCAGTACCGGCTGCACCTGGATGGCCGGGAATTTTCCATGGAGGAGCTCAAACAGGAAACCCGCTTTGCAGACCTGCTGGTGCTTGGAAGTGAAAAGTTGTATCAAAGTCTTCATGAGCAGGACCAGTATGAATACCTGCGCAGCATCCTGCATTCGGCTGAATGTCCCGTGATAGTTGTTCCCGAAACTTTTGAATTTCCGACGCACAACATCCTGGCGTATGATGGCAGCGAAGCATCGGTGTTTGCTATCAGGCAATTTGCCTACATCCTTCCACAGCTGGCGGTCAATCCAACCCTCCTGGTATATGCGGAGGATGATTTTGATGGCCGGTTTCCGTCCGAATCCCAGCTGGTGGAGCTGGTTACGCAGCATTTCCCGGACCTGACATTGTACCAGCTGGAGCTTGATCCCCGCCAGTACTTCCACACCTGGATCAACGACAGGAAAAGCCCCGTCCTGGTTGCAGGTTCCTACAGCAGGTCGGCATTTGCCGAGTTGTTCAGGAAAAGTTTTGTGGCGGATGTGATCCGTGAACACCAGGTGCCTGTTTTTATCGCACATAAATAACCTGCATGCATCCCGGAGATAAATTTGACGATTTTCTGAAGACAAGGAGCGAGCAATTGCAAAAGCTCAATGATATTGTCATGCGGTCGATAGAAGAAGAGAAGCTGATCTCGCAGAAGCTGTATGATCTCGAGGACAGGCACCCGTCTTTTACCAGCCGGCTTACTGACCGTGTCGCTGCGTTTGGTGGCAGCTGGAAATTCATAGTCACCTTTCTCGGTTTTATGATTTTGTGGGTTGTGGTTAATGTATATGGATACCTGCATTCATTTGATCCTTACCCGTTCATTTTGCTGAACCTGGTCCTGTCAACCATTGCCGCACTACAGGCGCCTTTTATCATGATGAGCCAGAACAGGAAAGATGAAAAGGACCGGCAACGCGCCGTGAATGATTACATGGTGAATCTGAAATCGGAAATTGAAGTGCGTAACCTGCACAAGAAAATAGATATCCTCGTTACCGAGCAAATGAAGACGCTGTTCGAAATCCAGCAGATACAGCTCGAACTGATGCAGGAAATCAGCAGCAGCCTTGCCATGGGCATGCGCGTGCCTGAAGGGAACATGGGCTGATGGGAATGCAGTCTTTTTACTAGTTTCATCGTTATGGCACTGCACCGCGATGGTGGACAAAAAAATAGGCTGCGGGAAGTGGCCCTGCTGTTCCTGAAGCTGGGTGTCACCGCTTTCGGCGGCCCGGCTGTTCACATTGCCATGATGGAGGAGGAAGTAGTCCGACGGCGCAAATGGATGACACGCCAGGATTTCATGGACCTCGTTGGTGCTACCAATCTTGTCCCCGGGCCCAATTCCACGGAGCTTACCATGCATTGCGGCAGGCTGCGCGCAGGCTGGCCGGGCTTTTTCGTGGCGGGGCTTTGTTTCATACTGCCCGCTGTCATCATCACAGCCGTCATTGCATGGATGTACCAGGCGTATGGGACGCTTCCCAATGTGCAGCATATCCTGTACGGGATCAAGCCTGCCGTTATAGGTGTTGTATTTTCCCTGGTAGTGGTGCTGGGCAGGAACGCCCTGAAGTCCTTTCCACTGGTAATTACGGGGGTAATTTCAGCCATTGCCGCCATGGCGGGTGTGCACGAGATCATCGTGCTTTTTGTTGCGGGAATTGCCTATGCTTTTATTATGTCAGCCCGTGGTACGCTGGTATTGTTCCCTTTTATGCTGCTGCAGATAGCCGAACGTTTCTCCGCGGGAAACATGCAGATATTCTGGATCTTTCTTAAAGTGGGGTCGCTGCTGTATGGCAGCGGGTATGTGCTGTTTGCCTTCCTGGATGCGGAGCTGGTGAACCGCGGCCTGCTTACCGCAGGCCAGCTGGCAGATGCCATAGCTGTGGGGCAGTTTACACCCGGGCCGGTATTTTCCTCCGCAACGTTTATTGGATGGCAGTTAGCCGGTGCCCCGGGTGCCATTGCAGCGACTGCCGGAATTTTTCTCCCGGCATTTGTGTTTGTAGCACTGCTGAACCCGCTGATTCCTCTGCTGCGCCGGTCGAAGATCATGTCTGCCTTTCTCGACGCGGTCAATGCTGCTTCCGTTGCGCTGATCTTTTCTGTGGGGGTAGACATGGCACGGGTGTCAATCATGGATATAAAGACTGCCGTGATCGCGGTGGCCGGATTTGCCGCGGTCATATTCTTCAAAAAGCTGAATACCGCTTTCATCATCGCGGGAGGTGCTTTGGCAGGACTGCTATTGTGGAACCTGTGATCGTAGGCCGACAGGCTGATGACAATTAGGAAAATCACTGACAACGGTCATTTCACGGGGCAGATGCCCGCTGTACATTTGGTACAGTTATTTTTCCTGCGGTAAGTAGAAGGATCCGAAAGTGATTTCGATGCGATCTACGGAGCACACCGCAGGTTTGTGAATGAATCAGATAATGGTAGATCGAGGGTACTACCAGGCCGGAGGCAGGCAGCACGCCTGCCTTCTTTTTTGTACACGCCGGCCCGGATGACGTGAATTACATCGCTGCATGACAACTGTCATACACCGCATCTTCCCTGTAAAATACTTTGCAAAAAAACCGGAAATATGACTATAGAATTTCACGCCGTAGCCGGCATTGACGAACAGCTGATTGACATGCTGAAAGAGCAGGTGATGCAGTTGAAGCACGTTGAAAAAACGATCTCAAGAGCAGAGATCATGTTCCGCAAAAGGGGAACCTTCCTGGAAAATAAAATCTGTGAACTGCGCCTGACCATGGATCGGAATTCCATTTTTGTATTGAGGAAAGCTGATACTTTTGAAAAGGCTGGCATACAGGTGGTCAGGTATCTTCGCAATGCCGTGCGGCAGCACCGCAGGGAAGCGGAAAAGAAGCTGGTAGCCGTATAGCAGCCTTAAAAGATTTGCTATCGATTCTCTGACCCATATCGCGCTGGGCGCCTGCATCGGTGAGGCATGGCTGGGTAAACAGCTCGGCAAACGCGCATTGTTCCTGGGGGCTGTTGCCCAAAGTGTTCCGGATATAGACTTTGTATCTGTCTTGTGGAATGATCCTGCAGAAAACCTGCTGGCGCACCGCGGTTTCACGCATTCGTTTTTGTTTGGGCTTTTGGCAAGTTTTTTCCTGGCGCTCGCCGCCGCACGATGGCAACGGGCGCACAGGATACGGCTGTCGAGATGGATGCTGTTTTTCGGTGCCGAGATCATGGTGCACCTGCTGCTGGACTATTTTAATTCCTACGCCATGGGCCTGTTGGAGCCGTTCAGCCACGAGCGGTTTGCGGGGGATGCGCTTTTTGTTGTGGATCCGTTCTTTTCCCTGGCACCCCTGATCGCATTCCTGGTATTGTGGCGGCTCCCCGTATGGCATCGCAGGAGGAGAGGATGGTGGAAGGTTGCCGTTGTCCTTCCCGGGGCATACCTGCTGTACTGCGGCCTGAACAAAATGGAAGTTACCCGGGAAACACGCCGTGCGCTTCAGGAACAGCAGGTTTCACACAAAAGATTTTTCACTACACCCACACCGTTGAACAACTGGCTGTGGTACGTCGTGGCCGAAAATGACAGCGGCTTCTTTGTTGGCTTTCATTCCATCCTGGCTGACAAAAAAAATATAGACTTTACCTTTTTTCCGCGTAACGACCACCTGATCGAGCCCCTTCGGAAATTCGAGGAAATGCAGGACCTGCTGCGCTTTTCACAGGGATACTACACCGCGGAGATGTGGTCGGATACCCTCGTCTTCAACGACCTGCGCTTCGGGCAGATCATTGGATGGCATGACCCGCGCGAAAAATTTGTTTTTCATTACTTCGTGGGGCGAGGCGCAGATGCCAACAAGCTGGTGGTGCAACGGGGCCGTTTTGCCCGGTGGACCTGGCCCACAACACGATCGATGCTGCGGCGCATCCGTGGCGATTGATCACTCCCGCTTGAAATAGAATGTGGACAGGTTGAGTATGATCC
>DASUVB010000517.1:0-4370 GCA_036373835.1 Flavisolibacter sp.
CGGTTCGTGCGACCTTTCGCTGTTCGAAATGATGTGGGGTTACACCATTTTCCCGGGCCGTGGATTTTCCACCAGGCCTGTCTTTATTTCCCGGATTGAAGACCGCAATGGGAACGTGATCAAGCGCTTTGACTTTTCAGCAAATCACAAGGAAGCTGTAAGCGAGGTCACTTCATACAAAATGACAAAGATGATGGAAGGGACCGTGACGCTGGGTACTGCGGGTGGCCTGATGCAGCGGCTGGGCGCAAAGGAAATGGGCGGCAAGACCGGAACGACCAACGATAACGCTGACGCGTGGTTCATCGGCTTTACGCCGCAACTGCTCGCCGGTGTGTGGATCGGTTGTGACGACCGCTTCATACGCATCGAAAGCGCGCAGGGATATGGTGGTACGGCTGCACGGCCTGTCTGGGAAGCATTTTTCAAAAAAGTGTACAACAACAAGCAGCTGGGCATCAGCCGCGACGCGGAATTTGTAAAACCGGCCGACCTGCAGAACGAATCGATCGATGCAGACCTGATGCGCATTATTGATACCAGCATCGACATGCAGGACGTAAACGTGACGGCAGATGATTACACCCTTGATACTTCCTATGAGTACATGAAGCCGGAGTCACAGGCACCTGTAAACGATGATGCGCCCAGGAACCAGAAAAAAGAGCCTTCAAAAAAAGATACGAGCAAAAAAGCCCCGAAGATCGGCGAGATGAGCCAGCCGCAGGAGAAGGAAAAGAAAGGGCTTTTCCGGAAACTGTTCAAGAAAAATGAACAGCCTTCCAATGACTACTAGCGGTACGGCACAACATTTTCAGGTGTACTGAAAAATAGTTTATGAGCCGTAATCAGGAAGATCAGAAGGCCGGTTCAAACATACCGGAAAACGATCCGTCCAAAGCCATGGACAGCAAAAAGGAAGTAGAGAAGTCGCCGGATGAAAAGACCGACCAGGACTTCCCCGGCTATCCGCACTACCCCGCCCGCGAGGACATCATGGACCAGCGTACGGACACGCACCGCGTGGATGTGGATGTGGAAAATCTTCCCACACGTAACCAGACAGGCGTCAGCCAGCGATTCCCGGGACCCGGGGAAGGACTTGAAAACCCGGAAGCACGCACGGAAAATCCTGATGAGCTCGGGATCAAAATGGGCACCGAAGCAGATGTAAATGAAGATGACCTGGCGGTACTCAATGCCCAGGACGCAGAGATCGGGACGCCCCAGAACGTTACCAACGAGGAATTACAGGACCTGGATATCCCCGGCAGTGAGCTCGACGACGCCAATGAAAATATTGGAGAGGAAGACGAAGAGAACAATTACTACTCTCTCGGCGGTGACCGTCATGAGCACCAGGAGGAAGATCCGTATTCCGGGCCCGTGCGCGGCGAGTGATCAGCTGCCGTTGTTGTTCTCGGCTTCTTCATGCATGGTATCATACATCTTGTTTACGATGAGGAGAATGGTATTGATCCCCGCTGCTGTAAACACGGTGAAGATGACACGCTCCGGCGTCAACTCGGCAAATTCCCGTAAACCCGTATAGTGTCCCGCCAGGTAAATGGCAACGCCCCACCAGGGTGTCATGCATACCGGGCATTCGAACAGCGGCTTCCTGAGCTTTTCGGGCAATGCATTACGCAGCCGCTGCGCCAGAGGATAAAAGATCATTCCCTTCCACGTGGTTGATTTAATAAAATATACCATGAATGATATGATAAACGCACTTGCAAGCATGATCAACAAACTTCAAATATCAGGCCCTGCGACGCAACTGTTTGAAGTTTAGCGTGTAACTTTAATAGCCACCAGTTTAACCATGTACTTGTTGTTCAGCCACCTGTGAACAGCAGGCAAAGCAATACCCGTGCAAACAAAAACAGAGACCAGGCCATCCGTTCATCAGTTGGAATACCTGCCCGGGCTGGCGCAGTACATCCTGCGTGACCGCCTCCAGGATTTTGTCAGCCTGCAAATGCGATTCATCAACGAAGTGCCCCTGCCATTAATGCGTTTTTTTGGCCAGCTCAGTTACCAGGAACAGGAAAGACTGGTCCGGGAAGGCGCGGAGAAACTCCTGGGATACCTTGCCCGCAACGAGCCCGCAGCATTCATCGAAGAAAGTGTCACCCAGTGGGAGCAAAACCAGATGCCCGTGCTGGACCAAAGTGATATTACGGCCGAAGACATCACCATGGCCACCTACCTGCGCAAAAAGTCACTGCTTCATTTCATACCCGATTACGCATCCGGCGTTGACCACATTGTTGCACTGGTCAATGAGATCGACCTGTTCCTGGCAGAAGCGGAAACCATTTTCACCAACCAGTACATTTCCCTGCTCAGGAATAAGATCAATGAACACGCGCATTTCATTGAAAAGATCACCAACACCACTCCGGGCATTATTTATGTCTATGACGTGAAGAATGAACGGGAAGTGTATGCCAACCGCGCTACGAGCGACTTCCTGGGATATTCGCAGGAAGAGATCCGTTCCATGGGCAAAGCTTTTGTGCCCAGGCTGATCCACCCGGACGACATCGGCCGCCTTCGTGACTACGAGAAAGATTTCCAGTCAACCTCCGATGGTGAAATACGTTCATTCGAGTACCGCTTCCGCAACCGCAGCAACGAATACCGCTGGCTGCGGACCTTCGAAACGGTTTTCAGGAGAGATGCTGCCGGCAACATTTCCGAAAAGATCGGCATTGCCATCGATATCCACGACCAGAAGCTCGTTTCGGAAGAACTTGCACGCGGGGAAGCGCAGCTCATTGAGGCACAGGAGATCGCACAGCTGGGCAGCTTTACATGGAACCTCGACACGCATCATTCAACGGGCACGGAACAGACGTACCGCATCCTCGAGATTGAACCGGAAAATTTCGGGTCATTTATTGAAAGGGTACATCCTGCCGACCAGGAACGGGTAAACGAAAAATTCCGGGAAGCCATGCGAAATGGCTCCTTCAACTGCGAGTTCCGGTACCGTGCGAATGGCAGCGAAAAGGTGATCTGGTCGCGCGGGAAGGTTCACTTTGAAAACGCCCACCCCGTTTCAATGACCGGCATCGTCATGGATGTAACAGAACATGAACAACTGGTCGAAAAGCTTCAGCAAAGTGAGGAGGCGTACAAACGCGCGGAAGCCATTACGCACCTGGGCAACTACATCTGGAAACTTTCCGACAATGCACTCACCTGGTCCGATGAAATGTACCGGATCTACGGCCTGGAACCGCAGTGCTGCAAAATTGATTATGATTTTGCCATGTCGTTCGTACACCCCGACGACGCGCCCCAGGTTGCCGAAGCGCTGGCAAAAGCTGCGGAAAGGGGCGGCACATTTGATTTTTATTCGCGCATCATTACCCACGACGGCAGGGAGAAGATCGTGCATTCCATTGGACATTACATCACGGATGAGAAGGGACGCGCGGTATCGGCCATCGGCACTGCGCAGGACGTCACTGAAAAACAGAAGCTGATACGCCAGCTCGAGCGCACACAGAACATGTACCGCCAGGCAGAGGAGCTGGCAAACATCGGCAACTGGATCTGGGACATGAAATCGAAAAAGCTGGAATGGACCGACCAGCTGTACCGCATCTATGGGCTGGAACCGCAAAGTATGCCCATTACTATTGACACGTTCCTTTCCTTCATACACCCCGACGATCGCCCTGCCGTGGAGGACGGCATCGAAGAACTGTACCGGACCAATTACATTGACTATACGTTCCGCATCATTGCAAAGGATGGACGTGAAAAGATCCTGCGTTCGGTAGCCCACGTGGAGCGCGATGAAAACGGACAGCCGGTTCTGGCGATCGGCACAGAGCGGGATGTGACCGAAAAGACGATGATGATCCGCCAACTGCAGGAAAGCGAATACCTGTACAAACAGGCACAAGCACTGACGCATGTCGGTAACTGGACCATGGATCTGCAGACGAATGAATTCTCGTGGTCGGATGAAATGTACAACATCTACCAGCTGCCGATAGGCACCGCCTTCAACATCAAGGACTGGGAGGCCTATATTCATCCCGATGAGAAGGAAGCACTCCTGGAATACATGAAGGAATGCATCGAAAAAAAGCTGCCGTACGAAAAGATCCATCGCATCCTTCTCCCCGACGGCACTGTCAAAACCCTCCACCGCAAAGCCGAATTCCTGTACGATGAGCAGGGTAACGCTGTAAAGATGATCGGCACCACGCAGGACATTACGCGCCAGTACCGCACGGAGCAGGAGCTGCGCGACAACCAGACCTTTATCAGGAAGATCACGGACGCAACGCCTTCTATCATTGCATCCTACAACATCAACACGGGCAACTATGTTTTCGTGAGCGAGG
>DASUVB010000518.1:0-3407 GCA_036373835.1 Flavisolibacter sp.
AGCACCATCTTGTCCTTATTGAAAATGTACTGGCCCGCGCGCGCAGCGATGAATTCAACCGCAGCCTTTACATCATTCTCCTGCGCCGGGAAAAGGTCGCTCCCGCTGGCCAGCCTGTAATTGATGTTGAAGATCGCATAATCAGGAAGGCGCTGTTTCAGCACCGTGATGTACTCATTAAAATCTGCTTTGTCGCCCGTATTCCAGCCACCGCCGTGGATCATTACGATCGCCTTGGTGCAGTCGGTCGTTCTTCCGCCCGGCAGGTACACATCCATCACCTGTGCGCTGTGCGCGCCGTACGAAACGTTCGCGATGGATGTTGGCTGAAGCGATTGCGCGGCTTCTTCAGTATCCTTGCTGCAGGAAGCCAGCAGCATCACGGGGACCAAAAGGTAAAGGAGATTTTTCATGCCGGGACAATGACCAAAAATAGAGATCAGGAGGTAAATATTCCGGGAATTCGTGGCAATTGGAATTATTTAACAGTCGCCCGCAGGAAGCCTTCGATCCGGTCAAAGGAATTGGAAAGCGTTGCACCATACCAGCCATGGCGCTGGCCGGGATAAACCACCAGCTCATGGTGCACGCCCGCTGCCTCCAGCTTTTTTTTCAGGATGCGGGACTGCGAAATATCCACGACGGGATCCCGTGAGCCATGAAAGATCAGGGTCGGCGCCGAGGTGCTGCTGACATAATGCACCGGGCTGGATTCGTGGTACAATTGTGCATTCACGGAAGGCGTCGTGCCGGTGATCATCTGCAAAGCAAAAGGAACCATCGGGTGCCAGGGCTTCCGGTACATAGTTACGAGGTCGGCAGGCCCAAAAAAGTTAATGACGGCGCGCACGGACGGTTCTTTGTACTTGTATGCATGCAGCATCGCCAGGTGTCCGCCGGCTGAAGCACCCAGGAGCACCATTTTATCCGCGCTTATTGCGTATTCCGCTGCGTTCTCCTTAATGTGTTCAACAGCGGATTTAACATCCATTTCCTGGGACGGGAACAGGTTGCCACCATTTACCAGGCGGTAATTGATGTTAAAAATGGCGTAATCCGGCAGCCGCTTTTTCAGTGAATCTATATATGCTGTAAGATCGGACTTGCTGCCGCTGGTCCAGCCGCCGCCGTGTATCAGCACGAGTGACTTGGTCTGTGCAGCATTTCTTCCTGCAGGCAGGTACGCATCCATGCGCTGAAGGGTGTCTTTGCCATAGGAAATGTTAAGAAGATGCTGCTCCGGCAAATAGCTGTCAGCAGGGGTCATATTCAGCTTGCCCTGGCAGGCGTTGATGATCGTCATAGTAAATAAGAGTAGTAATAATTTCATTCACTCCATGAGGGACAATTGCTGTGCCTCTTATCGTTAAGACATTCTGATAATTTATGGAAGCCCGATGAAGGCAACTACGGCCTTATTAGCATTAGAACTGGAAGGTAATCACAACGCACGTGTACACAGCGCCGACGGTCAGGATGCAGGATCGGTTACCAGGCGGATGCGCAGTTCGTCCAGTTGTTTCTGGTCGATGGTAGCGGGGGCATCGAGCATCACATCCCGGCCGCTGTTGTTCTTGGGAAATGCGATGAAGTCACGAATGCTTTCACTGCCGCCCAGGATGGCGCACAGGCGGTCGAAACCGAAGGCGATGCCGCCATGCGGTGGCGCACCGTATTCAAAGGCGCCGAGCAGGAAGCCGAATTTATGCTGCGCCTCTTCTTTGCTCATCCCGAGTGCTGCAAACATTTTTTCCTGGAGATCTTTCTGGTAGATCCTGATTGAGCCGCCGCCAATTTCATTACCGTTCAATACCATGTCATACGCGTTGGCCTTGATGCCGGCATATGGATGTTCCAGGTATGCTTCTGGCTTGCTGATGACCGGGTCGTTGCCGGTCATGATGGAAATGTGCGCCGGCTTCGGAGCCGTGAACGGGTGGTGACGCGCTACCCACCGGTTCTCATCGGCAGCATATTCGAACAGCGGGAAATCAACCACCCATAGCAACCTGAACTCGTCGGGCCTGCGCAGTCCCAACCGTTCGCCCATCAGCAGCCGCAGCTCGCTGATCGCTTTGCGGGTGCGTTCTTCTGCGCCGGCAAGGATCAATACCAGGTCGCCCGGGTTTGCCCCCGCGAAACCGGCAATGGCCCTGAGTTTTTCTTCAGGGAAAAATTTATCGACGCTGCTCTTCAGCGTGCCATCGGTGTTGTGGCGGATATAAACCATTCCCTGCATTCCAACCTGGGGACGCTTCACCCAGTCCGTGAGCTCATCTACCTGTTTGCGTGTATATTCCGCAGCACCCGGAACGGCAATGGCCAGGACGGTTTCAGCATTATTAAAGACAGCGAAACCCGCGTCATTGATCAACGCACCAGAGGCTTCACGCTGGCCGTTGCGTGTAAATGCAGATTTCAGGTTGGCGATCTTCATGCCGAAGCGGATATCTGGCTTGTCAATGCCGTATTGCCACATGGCATCTTCCCACGTCATTCTTTCAACGCGTTCGGTATAATCAATGTCCCGGACCTTTTTAAAAATGTATTTGACAAGGCCTTCGAACATTTCCAGGATATCCTCCTGCTCCACGAAAGACATTTCGCAGTCGATCTGCGTGAACTCCGGCTGTCGGTCGGCGCGCAGGTCCTCGTCCCTGAAGCATTTCACGATCTGGTAATAGCGGTCGTACCCGCTGACCATCAGGAGTTGCTTGAATGTCTGCGGCGACTGCGGCAGTGCATAGAACTGGCCTTCGTTCATCCTGGAGGGAACCACAAAGTCGCGGGCACCCTCCGGTGTGGACTTGATGAGGAAGGGCGTTTCAATGTCCATGAAGCCTTTTTCATGCAGGTAATCGCGGGTGGCGCGGTTCACGGCATAGCGCAGCTCCAGGTTTTTCTTCACGGCGTTCCTTCGCAGGTCCAGGTAGCGGTATTTCATACGCAGATCATCGCCACCATCGGTATCGTCCTGGATGGTGAACGGAGGAACGGAAGACCTGTTGAGGATGGAAAAAGATGTAACCATGATCTCGATATCTCCGGTCGGGAGCTGCTTGTTCTTATTGCTTCTTTCTGTAACGGTACCGGATACCTGCAGCACGAACTCGCGGCCCAGCGGCGTTTCCTCCAGCCGGTTGTTCAGTTCCTCACCAAACAGCAGCTGTGTGATCCCGTAGCGGTCGCGCAGGTCAACGAACGTGATGGAACCGAATTTCCGGATGGTCTGCACCCAGCCCGCGAGGGTGGTTGGAGTATTCACGTGATGCAGGCGCAGCTCACCGCAGGTATGAGTTCTGTACATAGGGCGCAAATATACGGCGAGGTGGAAGTATGGAGACGGGAGGCCGGAGCCGGGAGATGTTTCTAGTTGCTGGCTTCGCCTGCCCACCGGCGCCAGGTTC
>DASUVB010000519.1:0-2057 GCA_036373835.1 Flavisolibacter sp.
AACCTTAACCTTAACCTTAACCTTAACCTTAGCCTTAGCCTTAACTTCCTGTTGCTTGAGTCTTACCAGATCCTGATGCGGTTTTCCGGTGCCACGAACATCTTATCGCCCGGCTGTATGTTGAACGCCGCATACCAGGCATCCATATTTACGATCGGGCCATTTGTACGGTACATCCCGGGTGAATGCGTATCGGTGAGGATCAGTTGCGCCTGCGTCTCCGGAACTGCATTGTATCTCCAGATCTGCGCCCAGCTCAGGAAGAATCGTTGTGCGGGTGTGAAGCCGTCGATCTTTTTTCCTTTCCTGAACTGTTCGGTACGTGTGAATGCCTCATACGCGATATTCAACCCGCCCAGGTCGGCAATGTTTTCACCAAGTGTGAGTTTCCCGTTGACGTGAATCGTATCGAGAACCGTGTAATTATTATACTGGTTCACCACCAGTGCTGTGCGTTTTTTAAACTGTTCGGCATCTTCATTCGTCCACCAGTTCTTTAAATTTCCATCCGCGGCATACTGGCTTCCGTTATCGTCGAAACCATGTGTCATTTCGTGCCCGATGACTGCACCGATACCGCCATAATTCACGGCATCATCCGCACCAAAGTCGAAGAAGGGGAATTGAAGGATGCCGGCAGGGAACACAATTTCATTATACGATGCGTTGTAGTAGGCATTAATCGTCGGCGGCGTCATGGTCCACCTGGTCTTATCAACCGGCTTTCCGAACCTCCCGGTAATATCCGCAAAATTCCATGCAGCCACGCGGCGCACATTGCCGTAGTAATCATTTTTGTCAATGGTGATGCTGCCGTAGTCACGCCAGGTATCGGGGTACCCGATCTTCCGGGCGAATGCGTTCAGCTTCTCCATCGCCTTCGTCTTTGTTTCTTCGCCCATCCAGTCATAGCTCCTGATGCGGTCTGCAAATGCAGCCTGCAGGTTGTTCACCAGCTGCAGCATACGCTCTTTAGCCTCGGGCCTGAAATAACGGTCTACATACAGCTTACCAAGCAGGTCGCCCAGCGAACCATCGATCACCGTGCTGATGCGCTGCCACCGTGGCTGCAATTCACGTTGCCCGCTCATGACCCGGTTGAACGCGAAATTCTGCTGAACGAACGCATTGCTCAGGCTCGGAGCCGCACTGTTGATCAGCTGCCACTTCAGGTAGGTCTTCCAGTCGTCCAGGGGCACGGCAGTCAGCAGGATGTCCAGTGATTTAAAGAAGGATGGATTATTGACGATCACGCTGTCGGCGGCAGCCAGGCCCAGCCTGTCGAACATCACGCGCCAGTCGAGGCCCGGTGTTGTAGCGGTAAGATCTTTCAGAGAGAACTTGTTGTACGTCCTGTACGGATCGCGCATTTCCACGCGGCTCAGTTGTGCTTTTGCCAGCGCCGTTTCGATCCTCATGACCGCATCGGTATTTTTCTGTGCAGTAGCAGAACCATCACCGGCAAGGGCAAACATTTTCACCAGGTGGTCCCTGAAAGCGTTACGGATCGTTGTGCTTCTCGCATCTGTTTTCCAGTAATAGTCACGGTCGGGAAGCGTGGTGCCGCCCTGTGCCAGCACCGGGATATACACCTGCACGTTCTTGCGGTCGGGGGTGATGCTGAATCCGAACATGCCGGAGCTGATACCCTGTTTGCGGTTCGCTGCAACCAGCTCGAGCAACTGTTCCATGGTGCTGATGCGGCTGATCCGGTCGAGTTCCGGCTTTATCGGCTGGTATCCCAGCTGTTCAATCCGGATCGAATCCATGCCGCTGGTAAAGAAATCACCGATCTTTTGTACCGAGGGATCTTTTGCCGCATTGGCTGCCGCGTCTTTCAGCAGCTGGTGCAGGCGCCTGCTGCTTTCCTCGCGCAGCATGTCGAAGCTGCCCCAGCGCGTTCGTGTGGCGGGGACGGGATTATGTTTGAGCCAGTTCCCATTGGCGTATAAATAGAAATTATCACCGGGCCGCACACCGAGGTCCATATTGACCTTGTCGATGTATTTGAATTTCTTCGGTTTCTTGTCGGAAGGAGCGAAGGCAAGAAACAGGGC
>DASUVB010000520.1:0-10639 GCA_036373835.1 Flavisolibacter sp.
AACCTGCGTGACGAAACCTACAGGACATTCAAAATAGAAAAACAGATCGAGGTCATTCACAATTTCGTGGATGTAAAACGCTTTACCCGTAAGGGCATTGACGCTTTCCGGCGAGTTATCGCACCCAACGGCGAGAAGATACTGATGCACGCGTCCAATTTCCGCCGGATCAAAAGAGTGCAGGACGTAGTAAAGATCTTTTACGAGGTCACCCGAAAGATCCCTGCCAAGCTGCTGTTTGTTGGCGACGGGCCCGAGCGCGCCACTGCGGAAGACCTGAGCCGCACACTCGGTATCTGCGACGATATCAGCTTTGTCGGGAAACAGGAGCAAATGGAAGACATCCTCGCCATTGCTGACCTTTTCCTGCTTACCTCGGAATATGAGAGCTTCGGGCTGGCCGCGCTGGAAGCCATGGCCGCTGGTGTTCCGGTGATCTCCACCAATGCAGGAGGACTTCCCGAGATCATGATCGACGGCGTTGTCGGTTATATGTCACCGGTAGGCGACGTGCGGAGCATGAGCGCGCGCGCACTGGAGATCCTGGGTGATGAAGAGAAGCTGCGGCACTTTAAAAAAGCAGCGGCACATCATGCAAAGTCATTCGACATTCACAATATTGTACCGCTGTACGAAAAATTATACGATGATGTGCTCAGCAATGAGCTGGTCGACTAGTCTCACCTCCTGAGCCACGGCGTCGGGTTCACGTTCTGCCTTTCATTCATCAGGATCAGGTCCAGCTGTCCGCCGGTGCCGTCGTCCGCGGTCGCGGTGCGTCCGATCACCTGCCCGGTTTTGACCGTAGCGCCCTTGCTGACACTTACGGATGACATATTGCTGTACACCGTGAAGTATTTCCCGTGGCGGATCATGACCATCATCCCGTCTCCAAGGTCAGAAACGGAGCTGACCTCACCGTCGAACACTGCCTTTACCGGTGTTCCCGCAGAAGGTGTGGAAATGGAGATCCCGGCATTATCGAAGGTGAGACCGCCGACCTTGCTGGTGCCGAACGGGATACTTACGTACCCGTTGTCAACAGGCCATGGCAGGCTGCCCCTGTTCTTTTCAAAGCTGTTGTTCAGCGCTATGTCGGCTGCATTCAGGTTGAGGTAACTTTTTGGCTTGCTGGCTGCAGGCTTGGTTACGGTACCTGCGGTTGATGTCGTCGTTCCCGGTGACGCTGTACGGCCGGCCTCTGCATCGGCCCTGCGGCGTTCGGCTTCCCTGCGCTCGGCTTCTTTTCGCGCGGCCTCGATCTCGCGACGCACCACCGCAGCGATCTGGTTCTTCAGCTGGCTGTCGCGTTTGCGCTTGGCAGCGATCTCTTTGGAAAGTTCCTTCTCCTGCGACTTCAGCTTTGCAACAACGTTATCCTTTTCCCGCTTCTGGTCTTCAAGTATTGCCAACTGCTGTTGCTGGTTCTGCAGGGCAGCCTTCTTGCGCGACTGCTTCGTCAGCAGCTGCTGCTTCCTGTCGCGGATCATCTGCTGGGTTTCCTGGATGGAATTCATCTGTTGCTGGCGGTATGCGCGGTAGGACTTGAGGTACTCCATCCGCTTCAGGGCATCGTTAAACGAAGACGCCGAAAAAATAAAGTTGAGATAATCGTAGTTGCTGTTATTCTTGTAAGCATACACCACGCTGCGGGCATACTGTGATTTTAAGGTGTCCAGCTGGATCTGCAGGCGGTAGATCTCGAGGTTGCTGAGGTATATCTCGTCATTGATGGTCCCGATCTCTTTGTTGATATTTCCGATGTAGCGGCCCTGCGTTTCCACCTTCTTCTGGATCAGGTGGAGCTGGCCAAGTGACGCCTTCTTCTGGCCCTTCACCCGGTTGTACTGCGATTGATATTCCTTCAATTCCTGCTGGATCTGCTGGCGCTCGCGTTCCAGCTGCGCCTTATCCTGCTGGGCCTGGAGCACCAAACCACTGAAAAGTCCGATGAATAACAATAATTTCTTCATACGTGATTCAATGTCTAAGGTTAACGTACGGTTACGGTAAATATTTTAATTCATGGTATAATTCCGGGGGATGGAGAACGGGAACGATACATCCCCATTGAAATCATACTGCCTGAAATTTAAACTGATGTCAAGCCTTTTCTTCTCGGATACCGTAATCTTTCTTTTTGATGCAAACCACACGCCTTTTTTATTCTCATAATCCTGGTAAATGAGCTCCGCTGTCCGGTTGCGCACGAGATCCACATCATCCAGCTTGCTGCTTTGCAGGGAGCCGCTTTCGGGATGCAGGGTCAGCAGGTTCTTGAACCATTCGCCAATGCTCAGGAGCACAACACCGTTGGGTGTCGTGGTGAAGGACACAATGTTTGAATCCACAAAGACAGCGTTGCCTATGATAAGATCCTGCAGCACGCGCAGGTTCATAGGGAGGGCCGTTACATCCTGCAGGTAATCCACGCTCCTGGCGGTATACACTTTCTCCAGCTTGTTCAGCATCTTCACGGAATCCCGCGTTATGAGCACGCGCATGGCTTCGATGCCCAGCACGGCATTTGCCGAGATCCAGATGGCACTGTCGCGGTACATGCGGAGGTTGGCGTTGACATCATACTTTTTCCCGTCGGTGCCACGGTAGTCGATATCGAGCTTCGCTGTAAACGTGGTATAGTCGAGCCGGTTCGAATCAATAATGTGCAGCATTCGGTTTATGAACCGGATAGAATCCATTTTTGCCGGATCCACCACCACCGTGACTGTCGAGTCCTTACGGGCAATAGCCGTTTGTATCTGCTTGGTGGAACGGCACGAAGCGACCAGGATAACAGCCGCTATGATGATGAGAAATCTTGTCATTTTTTAACTTTTTCCGGTTGATCCGAAACCACCTGCATTGCGGGCGGTTTCTTCCAGCGATGCCACAGGTACCAGTGTAGCGCGCTCCGCCTTCTGGATCACCATCTGTGCAATTCTTTCGCCAGGCTGTATGATGTAGGTTTCCGGTGACAGGTTTACAAGGATTATCTTAATTTCTCCCCGGTAGTCGCTGTCAATGGTTCCCGGTGTATTCAGGCAGGTGATCCCGTGCCTGATGGCCAGACCGCTGCGTGGCCTGATCTGGGCCTCGTACCCATCCGGCAGCTGGATAAACAATCCGGTCGGAACAAGGAAACGTTCCAGCGAATGCAGGGTGAGGGGCTTGTCAAGTTGCGCGCGTATATCCATTCCGGCAGCGCCGGCGGACGCATACTCCGGTAACGGGTTGCCGGACTGGTTTACAATCTTTACCTGTAGCTCCATCCTTTCAAAGATAACAGGGCATCGAAAGAAAGCTGTTAAATACTTTCCAATAAAACAGTTGCGTAAGCGGTGATCCCCTCTTCCCGGCCCACAAAACCCATGCGCTCGGTCGTGGTAGCCTTGATGGAAATGGCAATTTCAGGCAGACCCGATACGTGCGCGATCGCACGCTGCATGGCTACGATGTGGGGCCGGATCTTAGGCTCCTGCAGGCAGATAGTGCTGTCGATATTCACGATGCGCCAGCCCTGCCTGGCGATCAGCGCGGCGCAGTCTTTCAGCAGTACCGTGCTGTCAATATTCTTATACCGGTTATCAGTATCGGGAAAATGCTGGCCGATATCACCCAGGCAGGCAGCACCGAGCATGGCGTCACAGATGGCGTGCAGCAGCACATCAGCATCACTGTGCCCGACAGATCCCTTGTGGTGCGGAACAGTTATACCCCCGATGCGCAAGTCCCTCCCTGGGGCCAGTTGGTGATAGTCCACGCCAAAGCCGATTCTGAATCCCATAGTTTTTTGCAAATGTAAAGGCACCGGAACGGAAACCGCGGGCAAAAAAAATCCCGTCACGGGGACGGGATCCTGGGTTCTGCCAATAATTAGTTCGATGCAGGCTTTGTCTCATTGATGTCAAACACCAGAGAAAAGCGCAGCGTATTTGCCAGCGGGTTCTGGTTGCTGTTGCTGCCTGTGGGCACCAGGTATGAAAAGTTCAGACCAAAAACATTGTACTTCACACCAACACCGGCTGTAAAATAATTGCGGTTACCCTTGGTCTTGTCTTCGTAGAAATACCCGGCACGCAATGCGAACTGGTTGTTGTACCAGTATTCAGCACCGGTAGTGATCTGGAATTCCTTCATCTCTTCGCTGAAGCCATCAGGTGCATCACCAAAAGAGCTGAACCAGCTGTTGATCACGCTCTTGCTCCTGTAGGCGCGCACTCTTTCAATATTCTGCTGTTCGATAGTAGCGTCATTGGTCGGGTTTGCGATCATTTGCGGTGGCGTTGGCACCAGCAGCTTGTTCACGTCCACACCAAAAGTGATCTTGTTGCTTTCGTCGAACACGCGCGTGTACGTGGTTCCGAGACCCAGGTTCGCGGGAATGAAATCTTTCTGGTCTGCATTATCAGTGTAAGCGATCTTGGAGCCGAGGTTGGAAAGCGCCAGTCCGAAAGCCCAGCCCTGGCCGGCCGTGTTGAGTGAATTGTGATAGAAACCGATATCACCGGCTACTGCACTGCCGGCTTTGTAAGTACCCAGCGCAGACACCGCGCCTGCTGCCAGGTTGGAATAAATATATTTCAGACCAACACCGATCCCTGTTTTTGGTGACAGCTTCCGGGAATAACCCAGGTCGATCCCGAATTCGCGCGGGTTACCACTGCCCTGCAGGTTACCCGAGTAATCCGTGAACTGGATGTTTCCAAGGCTGAAGTAGCGTAGAGAAGTGGAAATTGCCTGGTTGTCATCAAACTTATAAAACCCGGAAAGTGAAGCGAGGTACACATCATTCACCAGTTTTTTCAGCCAGGGTGTGTAGGTAACATTCACGCCAAATTTCGACTCGTTGAAAGGAACTTTCGCAAGGTTAAAATAAGAGGAGGCCGCGTCGGGTGATGTTGCAATCGCAAGGTCGCCCATTCCGCCGGCGCGCGCATCGGGAGAAATTCGTAAGAATGGTACGGCGGTAGTAACTACATTGATCTTATCCTGTGCTTTCGTCAGGGGTAGGATTCCAATAATGAACAGGGTAATAAAAACAATACGTAAAGCAGTAAATTTCATATATCTAGTTTAAACGAAGGTGTGAAAATATACAGTTTTGGTTAGATGCAGGTATTCATGTGGTTATTTTGACCATTATCATAATATTACGAGCCGCTGCCACTTGTCTGCTGTTTTCCCGTCCGCCGAACGGACCAACAAGCGGTAAATGTAAACGCCACGGCCGATCTTATTACCATAATCGTCTCTCCCGTCCCATGACATTTCCAAGGAACGGTTGCCAGGGGTATTTATTGTACGGGTGAGAGACTTTATTAATTTGCCACTGACAGTGAATATTTCTACCCTGGCATACATGTCAATACCGGGACGGTTGTGTTCGAACCAGAAACTGGTGTTGGTACTGAACGGATTGGGATAGTTCATCACCCTGTCGATCCGCAATTCAGCATCTTCTGTCACTGTAAATTCCAGGAAATATTCATTGGAGTTATTCAGGACATCCCACGCCTTAATGCGGAGCGTATGGCGACCCGGCGCCAGTGTCGGCATCTGGAATCGAACGGTCCCTTTCCGGTAATTATCCAGGTCGCTTTCGTAGAAGTTGTTCAGGACATAATAATTGTTGTTGTCGTTGTCCAGTGTTGCAACGATATCATGGTCGATACCCGAGCTGCCGGTGTTGATACCACTGGAGTCGGCGAGGTGCAGGATCAGGATGGGCGCCGTGTTCGTGATGCCGCCGTTAACAAACTTGTCATCGTTCAGGAATGCGCGGATGGAAGGTCCTTCGTCGTCGGTGTCTCCGCCGGCGACGATCCCGCCGATAATCACTTCTTTCGTAAACCCGTTGGCGTCTTTGATCCCGTCCTGGGCATAGAGGCTGATCTTCCCGTTCCCGAACTGGTAGTTAATATCTTTCGGCACTTTGAACTGGACGGAAAATTTCCCCTGAACGGCAGTCGCCTTCCCTTTGAACAGCATATTCTCCTGCGACTGGAATGTGACCGGCACACTCGTCGGGTCGTTGCCGAGGGTGGTGATGGTACGCGGCTTATCGAACAGGGTAATGTACACCGTGCCGGCAAAGCCGGTCATCACGGCTCCATTGAGGTCCGTTACCTCACCGGTAATCGTTACGAACTCAGTTGCCCCCAGCGTATCGGCGCCGGAAGACATTGGCTTTCCGTTCACTTCCGTCACGCGAACGCGGTACTGGGGAAAGGCAAGGGTCATTGCCGGATCGCCCAGCAGCACGAACTTGCGGTTGTTGGCGATGTCGCCCGAGGTCTGGTACGTATAATTCTTCGTTTCTTTTACAGATTCTCCAAGCGATTTAAAACGCCCGTCCGGTGCGGGCTGCAGCGCGATCCTCAGGTAATTGTCGTTAATGATCTTGTTGCTGTACGCAAATACCACGCGCGTTGTGGTCATCAGGGCAATGGCACCTGTCTTCGGCCGCACCAGCAGGTTCTCACCGAGTGAATTCGCCGTAGGGATATCGTACGGCGCAAAGTCACACGTTGCGGTGATGAACAGGGGCAGGCGGTACTGGTTGTTCCAGGTATTGACGATCTGCTGATCGATCACCACTTCTTCGGCCAGCCGCGGCGGACCGCCGTGGCCATTGTAATTCCAGATCAGCGTGCCGTTGTAGATATTGCTGTTCACCATGGCATTCACCTGCGGGTACCTGCCGCCCGCCGAGCCACTTTCCTGGCGGAAGGCATCGAGGTAGATCTTTTGCTGGTTTACCTGCGGCGCAGTTGCCTGGATCGTAGCGGCAAAAGTTTCCGCATCCTGCAGGTGCGTGTTATAATCTTCGTCGTCAGCAATAATATTCAGGTTGTTGCGCCAGGGCCCGAAGGCCTGCGGGGCATGGTAGTCCATCACCTTGTCCACGAAGGTGCGCGTCTCCTCCAGGTTCCTGGAAGCAATGCGCCCGATGCCGATATCGAGCAGGTTCAGCACAACACCCGAATTGATGTCTTCATGGTTGTCAAGGAAGCCGAAGTAATCATCGGAAGCATACGTGGCAAGCGGATCGAGGGAGCTTACGCTTTCGTAAGTGGGAACGAAGTTGGTATTGTTACTGACGCGGTTCTTGTAATCGAAAGATGCCTTGCCCACCAGCAGCAGGTATTTACCTGATTGTGACCATGTGGCATTGTAGCGGTCATAATACATTTTGACATAATCGCGGATCGCCGTGGGGTCGGGCGTTCCGCTGGCAAATTCGTTATAGACCTGCTCCGCAGTCACTACAACCGCCTGCAGATTGCTCCGCTGCAGGTGGAACTGGGCAAGCCTGTTTGCCTCACTGGCAAAGGGCGCATGGGTAATGATGATGTAGTCGGCGGGTGACGTATTGTGCAGGTCCTGGTTGGCAATATGCCCGATAGCCTGGGGTGACAGGAAGGTGCCGGAGAATGCAACATATTCCCGCAACCGCTGCACATCGTTGATAAACCGCTGCTGACCCCCGGAAAAGTTCGTCAGCATCCGCACCGGGTTTGCCGGATCGGTCACGTCCCATACCTGCGTGGCAGCATCGCTCGTGCTGATCGCAAATTCGGCGCTTCCCTGTCCAACCGAGTTCCAGTCGCGAAAAAGCAGTTGCCTTCCCGGTGTCAGCGCGAGGGGCCTCCTGGCAAAAAAAGCAAACCAGTTCAGCCAGCCCTGGCTGTTAAAGCTGCCGGGGGTGTAGCTGAAATTGATGGAGCCTGCAGGTTGTGATGCATTGAATGTAACGGTCTCCTCGGCCTGTTGCCCGAAAAGATCGTATACGCCGGTACCTACCGGATTGATATTCAGCAGCAATACCGTCTGGTTGTTCAGGCCTGCGGCGATGCTGCTGGGCGTATTCACGCTCCTGGCGGCCGCGCTGGCCGACAGGGTCACGGGCGACGAGGTGATGATATCCGCAAACGGAAGCGTGAATGACCTGTTCAGCGTTTTACCCGGCGCGCTGGAAAATTCCTCCCCGTACCACTCTTTTCCACTTGACAGGAAGTTCACGGAATCGAGTTCGTGAAAAAAGCGTTCGTTAAAACTATTGACTGTGGTCAATGCAGCAGGCGGTGCGGTCTGCGCGCCGATCCTTTTCCCGTTCCCGCCAATCGTAAGGAAATAAAATGACTGCTCGGAATACAGGTTTTTCCTGTGGCGGAACCGGCGGTTTGCCGAATCCTTATCCCAGTGGTGGGGCCCGCGGGCATAAAAAAGTATGTAATCGCTTCCGTTAAGCTGCCCGTCGCCGCCATCTACCACCATAATGGCGTTTTCCACCAGGTCGTCGGTATAGGGTCCGGCAGCTGCCTCGGGAAGCATGCCGCCCCCGTTCCCGAAAAGGCGGACCTGGGCAGCGGGAATGCTACCCGTGACACCCAGGCTGGTGAGGAAAGGAACATCAATTTTATATACACCTTCCTCTGATACAGCCAGCTTGAACCAGTTGCCGGAAGCCAGCACCGAGGAAGGCTTGTAAGTCCTTTGTCCCCAGCCCGGTAAAGCGGCCACCATGAACGCGCACAGAAGCAGGAAGTTTCGGAAAATCAACATGATGTAATCGTAGAATTAACAAGTAAAAAACGTAAAAACCGGTCTTTATTTTATGGTAATGTATATATATTCGCGATCTGCCTTGGAAAACTACCCAGGGATCACAATAATTGCCTTCAGACGGCGTTAAAGTTATTCCAATTCAGGTTCACAAGGCGGCACATGAATCCATGTGTCCTCAGAAAGACAAAAAAAGCAACCATGCAAGTAAGAAATTTTTTAATCCTATTATCCTGTACCGCGATTTTTGCTGCCTGCGGCAAAAAGAAGTTTCAGCAGTCGGAAGTCACCGGCTGGAATTACAATGACAAGAATATGGGCGGCTACCAGGTAGCCAGGTCCAAGGAACAGGGAACCGGTCCGGGTCTTGTTTTTGTCCAGGGTGGTACCTTCACCATGGGCCAGACAGAAGAAGACGTGATGGGTCACTGGGATAATGTTCCCAAGCGCGTGACCGTAAACTCGTTCTACATTGACCGTACCGAGGTTGCCAACGTGCACTACCGCGAGTATATGCACTGGCTGAACAGGGTATTCAACCCGGAAGATGATCCGATCAACCAGAAGATCATTGATGCTTCCCTCCCTGACACGCTTGTATGGCGTAGTGAGCTGAGCTATAACGAGCCGCTGGTGGAATACTATTTCCGCCACCCGAGCTTTAATAACTATCCCGTTGTAGGTGTATCCTGGAGACAGGCGTACGACTTCGCCCTCTGGAGAAGTGATCGCGTGAACGAAGGCATCCTGATGAAGAACAACTTCATCGCGAAGCAGGGCGTCCAGGGTCAGCAGGGACAGGAAAATTTTACAACTAAATCTTACCTGCTGGGTCTTTATACACCGCAGCCGGGAAAGAATAAGACATTGAAAACCCCGATGGGTACGCCGCGCACCCAGGTAACCATGGAAGATGGTATCCTGATGCCGAACTACCGCCTGCCTTTTGAGTCTGAGTGGGAATATGCCGCTTATGGCCTGATCCACCAGAACCCCCGTCCTTCTACCAAGGAAGGCAAAAGAGGTGAGGAATTGCATTCAAACAAGCAGGTGTATCCCTGGGCCAACAATTACAACGGCCTGCGTGAAACAAAGCATGGCAGCTGGCAGGGCCAGTTCATGGCGAACTTCAAAAGAGGTTCGGGTGACAACGCCGGTGTGGCCGGTGGTCTGAATGACCGCGCGATCTATACGGCAGAAGTAACTTCTTTCTATCCGAATGGTTTCGGTATCTATAACATGGCGGGTAACGTGAGCGAGTGGGTATTCGACGTGTATCGCCCGATGACCAGCCTTGACCTGGCATCCAACAACGATGATGTTGCCCCGGTTCGTGGTAACAAATACCAGAAGCTGTATGTAAAAGATCCAGCAGCTACTGATCCGAACGACCGCTTTGAACGAGACAGCATGGGCCGCATGAAGATGGTTGACGTAACAGACGCTGAATCCCGTGGCCGCCGTAACTACCAGCGCGGCAACGTGATCAACTTCCTGGATGGTGACAGCCTTTCGAATGCTTCATATGGCTACGGCATCACTACCCTGGTGTCTGACAAATCAAGGGTTTACAAGGGTGGAAGCTGGAACGACCGTGCTTACTGGCTGAGCCCGGGTACGCGTCGCTACCTCGAAGAAGACCAGGCAATGAGCACCATCGGTTTCCGTTGTGCAATGGACCGCATGGGAAGCCCCGAAGGAAACAAACGCAGGACCGGTAACTTCTGGAAGCCGCAAAAACAAAAGAGATAATTCTTACTTGCTAATAACGATCCCTCCGCCCAGCGGGGGGATTTTGCTTTCAGGCACTCCCCGTGCCCTACTTTTGCAGCATGAACATCGCGGAGCTTTACCGTATTTACCAGGAACATCCATCCGTACAGACCGATACCCGCAGACTACAGAAGGACGACCTGTTTTTTGCGCTTCGCGGCCCCTCGTTCAATGGAAATGAATTCGCCCGGCAGGCACTCGACGCGGGGGCCCGTGCCGCCATTATTGATGATGCTTCATTTGCCATCCCGGGAAAAACCGTTCTTGTCGACGACACGCTCGATGCCCTGCAGCAACT
>DASUVB010000521.1:0-4442 GCA_036373835.1 Flavisolibacter sp.
GTAATCCGTCAGCATTTTGCGCACCCATGCCAGCTTTGTCATCGTTGGCTTATCTGATGATGGCTTCAGCGACGGCGCGTTGTTCAGCAGCAGGCGGATGTAATAGCCCTCCAGGTGGCGGTACATGCGTGGCAGGTAAAATTTAACCTGGTCGTGCAGCTTGCGGATCACCGTACGCAGTCTGTCGCGCTTGAACCGGTTAAAGCTGTCGGTGAAAATATCGTAGTAGCTGCGGATGGTGCGGTCAATTTCCTCCTCCCTTTCCACGATATTCAGTTTCAGCACGTCGAGATATGTTTTGGGCGGACGGATCCATGCCAGCGCAGTGACCATATCAAGCTGTGTTGGCGGGAATGCTTTCAGCATGTTGCCGGATAATACCGGTTTATTGTTGACGGCCTCGTATTGAATAATATTTGCAGCATCTTCGCCCAGTTGCACATCAAGCGTTCCAGGGCTGCTCATTTTAAGTATGATTTTGGTGAGCGGCACCATGTTGCAGATGGCTGTGCCGGATGTGTCCAGCTTCCCATAAAACTCGCGCACGCTTTCAAACAGGTTCCCGGGTTTGATTTTGTTAATGACAATATCCTCGATGTGCCTGTCGTAAACGCCGGCAAACTTGCCGGAAATGTAATTTCCCGCCTGGTTTACCAGCACATACATGCCCACCGCCGTGCCTCCCTTGCCAAAGTCGAAATAGTATACGCCTGTTAAATCAACAGCTGGTTTATCAGGCCTTGCAGGTGTCTCCACCAGCCTTTTTTTGGTTCCGCCTTCGGGCACGGCAGGTGCCACCGGCAGTTCGACGCCTGTCTCTTTGAGCAACGAGGTGATAATATTGTAGAATCCCTCGTCCCCCCTGTCTGCAGACGGGTCAAAGAAGTGGTTTGCGACAGGCGCGGTGCGATAGCTCCGGTAACGGTTGACACAGATCTCCACCAGGTCACGGTGATACGCGGTCAGGTCAGGTCCTTTTGAGAACTTATACTTGGAAGGCATGTACAGGCGCGTACCGACTGTCTCGACCAGCAGGCTGACGGTCCGTTGTTTGCGTGGTGATGTGTCACGTTCATAATATCTTACCAGGTTCCCCAGTTTCGAATACGCCAGCCTGTATAGTGCACCCTTTGCATTGCCTGATTTGGAGAGCAGCAGGTCCAGCGCTTTTTTAGCAGTGTCCATCCATTCGGACTCATTATCCCGCTTCAGGTAATATTCTCCCAGCAATCCCTGGATGAATTCAATAGTGGCCTGGTGTACCAGGTTGTCGAACATTTCATCAGGCGCCAGGTGGGTTTTGAAGGCGATCAGGAAATTGAAAGCATCGGTTTTGGCCTTGTCATCCGGGATATAGGATGTAAACCTGTGCTGGAATGCTGTGTAAGGCTGCTTTACGTACAATGCCATGGAAGCGCTGCCGATACTGAAATTGCAGTCTTCATCACAGACAAGCAGGGCGGCTGCCGCAACGCGGTCCATTTTGTGCTGATACTTTTCTACTGAAAACTTCACCCCGCGACCATAGATGTGCGGATTGCCCGCAAGCTTGGTTTCATCTTTTATGCGTAGCGTTTTCCGGGCGTAGCCGGGTGGGTAATAGCCGTCAATGATATGAACAGGTCTGCCGGTAAATTCACGTATTGCCTGCAGGTTTTTTATCAGTAACGGGTCCAGCCTCCCATATTTGAACTTGTAAGTTCCTGCTTGTGCCTGCATCAGCTCACCCAGCCTGAAATGTTTAGTTACGTTGACGTTTCTGTCGACCACCCGGAACAGGGGGTTCCCGGAATGCCGGGGTTCCTTATACTCTTCAGCCCCGGCTGCATCCGCAGGCGCGCTGGCTAAAGCCGCATCGCCAACGCGTATCACAGTGACCTGTGGCGTGTTGTGTTCAAGAATTTCCGTCTCCGGCTGCACAAAAGGACTGCGCACATCCGGCAGGGTGGCTACTTCCTGTTCCGGCAGCCATTCCGAAAAGGGCGAGTGCATACGATACTATTTACTGTTAGCAACTCAATTCATCGCGGGCTCGGGCCTTGCTTTCACTTCGGCTACGCGCGCAGGGATCTTGTTCTGGTTCTTGATCGGGTGCCCTGTTATGGTCTCCCAGTTGTTGATGATGGTCAGCAGCTCGCTCTGTATTTGCTTGTCCGTTGCCTTTGTCGTGGAGGACCAGTTTGGATCGTTCGCATGAATGATGTTGTTCACCCAGGCCTCGTTATTGAAGTCGCCGATCTCCACACTGCGCAGCATGGCAGCGGAAGGCGCAGCAATGTCAATAATAGCGACGGATTTGCTGTGCGCCGGTAACCCAACTTTATTGCCGATGTTGATCAGCCTTTCACCCGCGGTATTGGCACCGCACCCCAGCCAGGTTACAACCGGCCCGTCTGATGCAATGGCATAATGCAGCCAGGACATCATGATCACGGCCGAGAACTCTTCGCGCGAGAGATTATAGAAGCGGTAGTTATTAAAATCCGTGCGGTAAGTTCTTCTTGCAAGCAGCATTTCCTGCAGGCGTTGCGATGTCTCCGTAATGTGCACCACGTCCGTCGTATTTGGGCCAACCGCGTTGCGCGCATTGATGTAGGCCTGCCAGAATTCGCCGAGCAGGCTTTCAAACAGGATGATGAACGACTGGTTGCTCACCTGCGCACGCGTATACGGGTACTCAGCATTGCTGTTCCGGAAATCGCCAAAGCCAAGTTCAAGACCGAACAGTCTCTGGTAGGCGTTGCGGCGCGTGCCCTCGGTAAGCGGGCGCAAAGTGCCGGCAGTATTCCGGTAGCTGCCATGTGGCTGCTGCTTGAAGAACAGGTTTTCGGTGTTCACCAGCCAACGGAATTCTTCTTCGCCATTCGCTTTCGAGTACTTCTCATCATGCACGTAATCCTGGATCAGCTTTTCGAAGATCTGCGCGATGCGGCTGTTCTCCATGAGGTAGGCATAGATCAGGTGATACGGCGGTATCTTAAAATTTGAAAAGACCGTGCTGCCTGCAGTCTGCAATACCACCGGCAGGTTGGTAGCGTCGACGGTGTATATAAGGTGATGGCCGATGTCGAACCAGTGCTTCTGCATCGACTTCTCTATAAAGTCCGTGTCATCGCCGCAGACAAAGCTGTAGCGGGTTATGTCATCGTAGCCCGAGCTGCCTGGTAATGTCGGTTTGGTCGACCCGTCGAGGTTCAGGTGGATCGGCCAGTACAGGTTTACCGGGGGCATTATTGTATGAGTGGTTGCACCAACATTAAATATTGAGCGCGCCTGCGATGTAAAAATGAGATTGTCTATCGGGTTCATGTGTCGTTGTTTAGAGATGAATTAATGATTGCATAAGGTCACTGACCAGCCGGCATCTGGCCTGCAAGGGTCTCCGTGGCCAGGGCTGCCACACCTCCGTCGCTCTTTTTCATTATGGATGGTCCGGCCTGTACGTCGGCTGTTGAAGCGATGGGCGTAGTGGGCGGCGGACTGCTGGTCAACCGGAAAGTGTCAAAGCTGATCTTGTTTACCGAGAGATTGTTCCTGTTTCCCTTAAAGTAAGAGCCGAGTGAAGCCATGAAGTTCCCGTTGCGCTCTTCGGTTTTGTTCTCGGTCGCTATCTGGTCTGCTTCAAAGCTGGCGTTTGCGCCTGTCAGCTCATTGAACCTTTCATTCAGCTCCCGGATGGAACCAAACAGCTGCCGGAACTGTTCGTCGGTCAGCTGAACGGCCATCTGGACCGGTAATCCTTTTGCAGGTGTTGTTTCTTTCGTGCCCATATAAAATTGTTTAAGTATTGATGGATTTAGTTTAATTCAACCGTGAAACCGAGCCGGATCATCCATTCCTCCTGCTGCCTGTAATACCGGGTGAGGTCTCCTTCTCCTGTTGCGATCCTGTATCCCACCAGGGCCAGCAGGCGAATACATTCCTTCCATATCCACGCATGCGAAGTGAATAATGCCGGGCCGGCGATGTACTCCAGTTTTTGCAGGGAAGACGGGCTCACGTTTTCAGGAGGGATCAGTTTACACAGGGAATTGTTGTTAAAAGCGTGATAGCGGTCCCTCAATATCAGGCGTACCACATCTGGCAGGGCCGCCGTACACTGTTGCACAAGGTCGATGGAAGGATAGCGCATCTTCCTGATATCGTAATCGCTCCTGAATGCTTCTTCCAGTTCGTCCCACGGGCCGCTGCCATAAAACTGCCGGCACATTTCCGTTCCCATGAGCACACGGACATAACAAACGGGGTGCGGATCGTTGGTATGATGCATGAACACCTGTTGCGCTGATCCACTCAGTACGTCATGCAGCGCAGCAACGGATGCATAGCCGGTGTGAACAAAGGCGAATGCATCAGCGGCGATCTCCGACGCCCAGCTGGCATAGGCCTGCCGCACTTCAGGAGGATGATTCGTCAGTTGCTTCATGAACGCGCCGGCCAGT
>DASUVB010000522.1:0-5507 GCA_036373835.1 Flavisolibacter sp.
AACAGAGCGTGCGGTAAAGGGAAGCCATCAACTATAGTTTACTCTTTGGCAGCGGCGGGTGCAGCCGCCGCGTCCTCACTCGCCGGCGGCGACGGCTTGCGAAGAACAGTACGAAGCCGGAAAGCACCGTCAGTAAGCCGAAAGCGGAAAAGATGCGTAGCAGCCAGTTGTTGATATTGTCGCGGCTCTCGTAATCCATGGTATGCCCCATCCAAAGAAAATCGAATACACGCCATTTGCTGTTCCGGAAACTCTCCACGCGCCCGGTCTCGGCAGAAACATACACCGTTGTACCGGAATGGTGGCCAAAGCTTACCGCCCAGGCGGGCAATGGTTTTTCACGGTATTCGTGGTGGCCGTGGGTGCTGGTGAGATAAGCCACCTGCCGCACATCGGGCGTACCGGCAAAACTTTCCGCGGCGATCTTTATGGCTTCATCTTTTGAAATAAAGTCACGCGGGATGCCTGTCTGCGCATCGGCCAGTAACACCTGGGCGCGACCACCGGCGAAATAACGGATGCTGTAAAAAGGTTTCCCAAGAACGGACACGAGTTGAACGGTATGCAGGGAATCAGGTACGACGGTCAACTGTTCGAATGCTGCCTGCGGCGATACCAGCCGGTAATTTCCCGTAAGCATCGGGGACTGCCGGCGCTGGAAGTCGCCGTGGATCTCGTCGAGGTTGGTCCAGCTGAAATACAGCCCACTGATGGTCCACACCAGGAACTGGATGCCGAGGACGACACCCAGGTAACGGTGGGTTTTCCTGATGTAAAATCTGTTGCTGCGCATAAGGGAAGGTTCCGCAGCAAGATACTTACTGCAGCCTGCATCTCATATGATCAAAGAACACGGAATGTGAGCCCGAGTGAATAGATTAATTGTGAAGTGGACGTCCTGTAGAGCGTCCCGATGCGGTGTTCATGCGTACTGCCATCAGGCGCCCGGAACTTCGACGTGTATGCGCTGGCACTTTCGTCCGTCACGGAATCGTCCAGGCGCACATACTTCGCACGCGTGCCGAGTGTATAACCCACGCCTGCCTGGAGGAACATCTCCTTCCTGGCCTTGTTGGTCAGCCGAAGCTTCAGTCCTGCTTCCGCGTTGCCCGCTGCACCTGCGCTGAGCTTTACGATATTGCTCTGTTCCGGCTGGCAAACATCCTGTCCCCATGGATCGTTGATGTGCAGGCTGGTGCTGTAAAACATCACCCCGCCTTTCACGGACACATAGGGCGATACAGCGCGGCCATTGAACGGTACGTACACGCCACCAACCATCAGCTGATTCAGCGTGGAGGAGTAATCCACGTTCGTAGAACCGGAGCCTACGTTGATCCTTTTGCTGTCGAAGCCCGAGAAGTTCCTTTCGGCCGATATTAAAAGACCCAGGTTGGGATGGAACTGGAAGCCTTCATAATGGAGGCTGATGCCAACCGCCTCGAATTTATTCTCCTGTACGCCCATGCCCGCGAGATATTGCAGTTTCACGCCGCCAAAATGTTGCGCCGTAGCAAAGGTGGTTATGCCGGTAAGGCAGGCGGCCATAATAATTTTTTTCATACCCGTTAGTTTATCTACATGAAAAACGGGAGAACGGCGAAAACCCCTATGTCCGGAATGAAAAATGTAAAATGAAAAAGAAAAAAATGCGCGGTGGCTTTTCGTGCCACATTTCAACGTATTGGAAGTCAATAGCATTTACTTCAGTTGGGACTGGGCGAACACAAGGGCACGACGCTTTGTACGGGGCGTGCGCTGTGGTTTAATTTATTTGAAAGCTGACCGACAGGTCGACGGTGTTGGTAGACTTTTAAACTACATTCGATTTCCGTTTTGCAAGTTTACCCTTCGACAGGCTCCATCGGCCGCCAGAGGCTTGCCGACGGCGCAGCAGGGTGACAAAGAGGCAACCCCTTCGATCCCGAACAAGTTCGGACAGACAGGCACACGATGAGCCATATCATTTAACATTTAGAATCTAAAATTTAAAATTTAAACAAAAACCCGATCCCGACAAGTGACTTTAGCTGCAGCGCCGGTGATTTGCCATCATCGCCGAACAGCCGTACGTCATCATCATAGATCATGTCCACGTTCCAGGTAATGGAGAACAGCTTCGTGAGCTTGACGGCGAAAAGGTTGGAAAAGAACAGGTCCACCTTCTCCGGGTTATGGCGGTAGTTGGAAAAAAGGTCGAGGCGACCCTTATAGCTGACCACGGGGCTGATCTCTTTAATATAGTTAGCGGAAAGAAAGGCCCCGAACTCCATGCGACTGTGGCTCCCGGAATCAACACCATATAAGCCACGCGCAGCAAGGCTGTCGTGCTTGACGATGACCCAGCGCGCTGTGGCTGGCGACAGGAACAGCGAGAACTCCTGGTTCGGTTTGTAATCCATACCGGCGCTTAGCAGCACATAGGCAGGGGAAAGGAATGACGAAGAGAAAGTCTCCTTGTCGTCCTCGTAGGTGTAGCCCTTGAGCATCTGGCTGCGGAAGTTAAACAGCGCGCCCACATTCCAGTTGGTGCTTACAGAATAGCCGTACTTGCTCAACAGGTCAAGGAGGTCATCATTCTTCCGGCTTCCCAGGCTGCTTGAACGCAAATACCCAACCTGCACCGCCAGCGTGTTATCCCAGCTGTTGCGGTTTTTTTTGTAAAACGCCTGCAGGTTCAGCAGGGAATTGAGCGACAGTGAAAATTCATCACCGCCTGCGGCCCAGTTTCTCAGGCTTCCCTGCGACACGTTCAGGTTGTACAGGCCGCCCGTGCGCCAGGTGCGGGCAAGGGTGTCTTCCTCTTTCTTTATGCTCTTCTCTGATTCCGTTTTCAGGCTCTTGATCGTTTCGTCCTGCGCGGTTGCACTAAGTGTCAATGTGGCAAGGAGAAGGGTGAGTTTAATTTTCATAATGTAAAATGGTAAACTATAGTTGAACAATGGTTGAGCAATAGTTGAACAATAGTTGAACAATGGTTGAACAATAGTTGAACAATCGTTTAGCAATAGTTGAACAATCGCTCAACAATCGTTAAACTACCGTTCAACAATCGTTCAACAATCGTTAAACTACCGTTCAACAATCGTTCAACAATAGTTAAACAATCGTTCAACAACCGTTAAACTATCGTTCAACAATAGTAACAATAGTTGAGCAATGGTTGAACGCCTTAAACATCAAACTTCTTAACATAAAGCTCCTGCACCATCACGATGATGATCACCATCAGCGGCGTAGCAAGCACCAGGCCCCATCCACCGGTGAGGGGCGCGATCAGCAACTGGGCAAGGATGATGAGCGCCGGCGGGATGTTGATCAGCCGCTGCTGGATCATGGGTGTGATGAAATTGCTTTCCGCGATCTGCACACTGATATATAGTATGGCGATCCATAAAGCAGTCATGGGGCTTTGCAGCAACCCGACCAGCACCGCCGGGATCAGCGCGATCAGCGGTCCGAAGTTGGGAATGAAATTGAGCAGCCCCGCCAGGATGGCAAGCACCAGCCACATGGGCACACCGATGATGAGCAGCCCGGAGGCAGTGAGGATGAACACAACGATCATGGCGAACAGCTGACCCATCAGCCATTTCTGCAGGTTTACGCCCACACGGCCCATCACATCCGTAGCCTTGTCCCGGCCCGAAGGCGGCACCATCTGCACGATGCCATTCTTATAAATGCGGGGTGATACCGTAAAGAACACACCCAGAAACAAAACCACGTACAGGTCGCCGATGATGCCAAAAGTGCTCCGGAAAAAGGTCTGTGCAATTGCCTGTGCATTCCGTTGCGTATCGGGCGATGACAGGTATTCCACCACCTTGCGTCCCATCATGCTTTGTCCCAGTTTCGCCTTGAAGTTGTCGACCATCCCCGGCAGTGTCTCCCGCAGCTCGGTGAACTGCTGCACCACCTTTGCACCCATCATCCAGAACAGGAGCAGCATAATAATGATGCTTGCAAGGATGGAGATCGCCAGGCTTGCACCTTCCCGGATTTTTGTTTTACGCGCAATAAATGCGGCAAGCGTTCGGAAGTACACCGCAATGAGCACACCCGCCAGCACCAGCAGCAAAACATTGAACGTTGCGCGTACCAGCAGGATGAGGATCACCGTCAGCGCCAGGATACCGGCAACCGTCCATACTTTCCGGGAAAATTCACGATCTTCCTTACGCGGTGTTTGCGTGGTCATATGAATTGTTTACAGGGTGAGAGCCCGATTTCCCCTGTAAAATACACGCTTATTTGAGTACTCCCAGCGGCTGGATGTATTGTTATGCTGCCACGCCAGCCATCACCCGGCATTCTTCGGCGCACCGGAAGCATGCCTCTGCACATTCTTTACAATGCTCCATGTGTTCATGCTTTGCACATTCTTCGCCGCAGGCCTGGCAGATCTCCGCACATACACGGCACAACTGGCGGGAATATTCGCCATTCATGCTCATGACCTGTGCAGCCGCATAGCAGATGGCCGCGCATTCCATGTCCAGCTGGATGCAGCGGGTCATCTTATGAACGTCCTGTTCCTGCAGGCAGGCTGAAGCGCAATGGTTGCATACGGAAGCGCAGCGCAGGCAGGCTTCGATGCAATGCTGGTACATTTGATTGTGTGCCATATTATTTTTTCCAGCAGTACAGCATAAACCATGCTCCTGGCGGAAAGAACAAAGGTTTCTAACGGGATTCTAACCTGTTTGCGTACCCGTTTTGATTTACAGGATGTTGCAGAGGATCACCTGCAAACGCAAGCAGTAATGAGCACCGGTATTTCCTGTGTAGTATAATGGCTGTGGAAAAACAGGAACACCATGGGTCCCGATCAACAGGCTCCGCGGTGGCAAGGAATTTTCAGCGATGCCTGCATGGTAGAGCTCCTGCAAGCGTTTGAGTGGAGATCCATCCTGCTGGGAGAGGAAAAATGGGACTTCCTGCTGGAAACGGCTTTTCGAACCGTGATCATGTTCCTCGTGATCCTTCTCAGCCTGCGCCTGCTGGGTAAGCGGGGTATCAAGCAATTGTCGGTTTTTGAACTGGGCGTGATCATCGGGCTGGGATCGGCTGCTGGTGATCCCATGTTTTACCGGGATGTGGGATTACTGCCGGGCGTCATTGTGTTCATCATGGTGATCGTGCTGTACCGGCTGATTACCATGCTGATCAACCGCTTCCAGCGTTTTGAGCAGTTCGTGGAAGGAAAACCGAAATGCCTGGTTCGCGACGGATGCTTTGAGGTACGCAACATGAGGGATGAGCCTTTTGCTGCCGATGAGATCTACTCGCAGCTGCGTCTCAATCACGTTTCCCATCTTGGGCAGGTGCAGCAGGCGATACTGGAAACCAATGGAGAAGTGAGCATTTTCTTTTACGCAGATGATCAGGTCCGCTACGGCCTTCCGATTCTACCTGAGCTGCTCGAGGAAAAGTATAAAGTAATTCCTTCCGAAGGCCATTATGCCTGTTCCTGCTGCGGGTTCCACGTACATGCACAACCCGGG
>DASUVB010000523.1:0-2952 GCA_036373835.1 Flavisolibacter sp.
AGTTTTCCAAACACCCCCTTTTTACGGTCCTTTTTCAACCTCAGGTTGATGGCCTTCGTGCGGCTGCCGTCGTCAATGCGGGAGAATTTTGCCTGCTCGCTCATGTCATCAAAAACCTCTACCTGCTCTATCATGTCGGCTGTAAGGTTCTGTGTTGCCAGGCGCGGGTCATTACTGAAGAATTCTTTGCCGTCAACATATACTTTGTGTACCTGCTCGCCCTGGGCCTGCACTGTACCATTCTTGTCTACCCTGAGGCCGGGTAGCTTGCGGATCAGGTCCTCGACAGTAGCATCGGGCTTCGTTCTGAAAGAAGAGGCATTGAAGGATACGGTGTCGCCCTTGATCCGGACAGGCGTCCGGTCCGTAACAACAACCGTTTCCATAGTGTGGTGATAGTCTTTCAGCGACAGTTTTCCAAGGTCCACAACTGCCTTCCGCGATGTCATGGAAAATGGCACGAACCGCGTTGTAAATCCTGTTGCAGATGCAACCAGGAGATAGCGGCCTGTATCGAGCCCGCGGAATTCCACGAAGCCGTTGGCGGCACTGATGGAATACATCAGCAGCGTGGAATCCTTTTCTGTCACCACGGCGGCTGTAACACCCTGCAGCGGAGCGGCTGTAGAATCAGTGAGCAGCGCCTTGACCACGCCTTTTTTCTGGGATAATGCGGGCACAGAAAATACCAGTACCCCGATTACGAAGCAGACGCATTTCATAGGAACGATTTCGATTATCTGTCACGCAGTCCCGATCACAGCACATGATAATCGAAATCCGCCTGTATATCAACATTCCCACAGGCGCATTCCGTGCCATAAGTGTAAAGTCTTAAACAGTTTCGCCGTGCAAACCTTTATGCCTTATAGCGGCAGTCTCGGCCGCCTCAGTCGCCAGCTTGGGTTCATATCCTTTGTAAAGAAGGTAGGACACGGTAAGATTCTTCCTTGTGTGAACCGGCGTATCATTCAGCGCCGTGTATTTCTGGTCGGCCAGCATATGCAGCTTTCCCAGATAATCCTGCTCGGGAATCGACTTAAGGGCCCTGCCGATACTATAGGCACTCACCTGCTTTTGTTGCAGTGCGTGCTCGATCTTACGTCGGCCCCAGTGCTTCATGCGGAACCTTCCCCCTGCGAACTGGATGGCGAACCGCTCTTCGTCCAGGTAGTTGTCTTCGATCAGGGAAGCGATGATCGGCGCATGTTCTCCTGCGGCGATGCCGAGCTGCCTGAGTTTTTGTGATACTTCGGAATGGCAGCGCTCCTGGTAGGCACAGTAGTGCCGCAATTTCTGCAGCGCTTCGGCCGCTGTAAGCTCTTTTTTCATAGTCACTCTTCCAGCAACTCCTGGCAGCCGTATTCCTCTTCCAGGAGCGAGTCATAAAAGTCTGCTTTCTGGAACAGGTCCCTGAACATTTCAATTCCTGCTTCCTTGGTCATATCCAGGTCATACATGATACAGGACAGAACAATATTCTGCTTTACGCAGCTGAGCACCAGGCTGTCCATTTTGTAGTTCTCCTGCAGCATGAACTGGTACAGCGGCTTGATGCGGTGAATATCGCCCGGCAGCTGGCACAGGTACGCATCGCCCGCCACGAAGAAATTATCCGGGTTGTAATTGATCTTGATCTTGGCATTTCCCTCCTTTACGCTCCAGTTGTTGTTCCCATCGCGTGCAAGCTTCACATCCTTCCCGAGCTCATCCAGTATTTCCTCAACGATCTTGGCAACGCCGAATGGCTTCGCTTCCCGTTCGGGAAGTTGCGGCAGCTTCACTTCCGTACCACAGTACGGACAGTACTTGGTAGCTTCAATATTGGATGGAACCACCAGGTGGTTACAGCTGTGGCAGCGGGTGGAAGCTTCGCCGCGGTGCGGCATGTACAGTTCCAGCGCTTCGCGCAGGTAGCTTACCGGCAACGCAAAGCCAAGGTTATCGCCACCCCGGATAATAAATGAGTTCACGCCGATCACCGCGCCCTGCTTGTTTACCAGCGGTCCACCGGAGTTACCGGGATTGATGGCAGCGTCGATCTGGATATATTTCACCCCCTCGCGGATCCGGTCCACTTTCGAGATTACGCCCTGCGTGGCAGTATAGTTAAGGCCAAACGGGTGGCCGATCGCCACGACAACATCACCGTCTTTCGTCTCTTCGTAATTCCCAAGCCTGACGGAAGGGATCTGCACATCAATGGGCGGCTGCAGGAATGCGAGATCGTGCTTTTTGTCCGTATACCACACGCGCGACAGCCTTTTGTCGAACAGGCGGCCCGCAATTGTCACCTCGGCGTTCTTGCCCACCACGTGCTCGTTGCTTACGATCAGGTCGAATTCCTTCACGTAAAAACCGGTGCCCGTGCTGTTTTGCGTCGCGATCTGTATGATAGCGGGCCTGTATAGCTCTATGATTTGCTGCGTGTTCATAATGTTTCCTCCGTACGGCGCTATTTTGTTTCCAGGTTCAGGTATTCAATTTCGGTAGTGAAGGTTTGATTGAACGCCACCTGGCTGTCAAACTTCAACTTGTCCAAATTGAACTTGAACTCCGGATACTTCGGCTTCCATCGCTCGATCACTGCGTTGATCTTTTGTATGATCGCCTCCTTGTTATACTGCCCGGCTGCCCGGTTGTACAACTCCTCGTGGTAACCAAGATCCCTGAAATATTCCGGGTAATTCGCCATCATCAAAATATGATAAAGCTCTGTGACCGGTCGCGGCAGGCTGTAGGAATACTGGCAATAAGAAAGTCCGTATTCACTGATCTGCGCCGCGATCTTAGGCAGCTTGTTTTCTTTGTACCACGCAATGTTCTGGTTCGCATTATAGATGGCATCCGCGATGGTTTTGTAATTCTGGGGCGTGACGATGGAGAACGTATGCCGGCTTCGGAACAGATACGGGAAAAACTCGGTCTTGTCTTTTTCCATCAGCTTCTGGA
>DASUVB010000524.1:0-3109 GCA_036373835.1 Flavisolibacter sp.
CCCGCGAACTGCGAACTATAAAATCCCGACCTTAAAATGTTAGACCGAGTGTGAAAGACAACGGCACTTTCACCCCGCCATTCTTTGGGAAAATATTACCATTGGAAAAATGCCCGATGTTGATCTCCGCGTTGAGCTGCTTTTTCTTCCCGATGAAGGAGCCGATCCCCATGAAGTCGCGGAAGGTGAAATGGCGGCCCGTGTCCTCTTCGTCGATGATCACCCGGGAAATGTAGGTGGGACCGGCAACGGAATAATAGAAGTAAAAGTCGGCGGCACGCGACCGTATCACGTTGAAACGGAACAGCGGGTACACGGACAGCGTCCAGAACGATTGTTCATGCTCATCACTGATCCAGTAGCCGGCGCTGGTGCCTATATCGAGTGCGAATACTTTCTTCGTATGAAAAACATTGCGCTGGTAGTTCACGGCAATACCGCTTTTTACTTCGGCATCTCCACCCCAGAAGATGGGGATGGCGCCCTGTGATACAAAGTCGTTCACGCCATATCCCAGTGCATTCGTGGTGTAAGCCACCTGCAGCAGGTGTTTTGGAAAATGATAACCGGCTTTCTGCACTGCGGCAACCTTTTCATCAGCAAGCGGGTTCATGTTATACCGAAAACCGCCGGAGAAGAACATCGTGTACGGCTGCCTGTGCTTTTCAGAGCCGGGTGCATAGTTCATGCCGGCCACCAGCTCCCAGCTTTTGTTCAGCCGGTAATCCAGCCCGCCACCCATGAGGAAGGTGGCATAGGTCGCATCCTTCACCGCGGGCAGGCTGTCCTTCGTGAAACCATTCCGTGTCACGATGCCCAGGCCTCCCTCGCCGTACAGCCGGAATTTCCTTCCCAGCGGTACATTGCCCTTCAGGGTAAGTCCGCCCACATTCATATAAACCGAGCGGTTTGACTGGTCGCCATTGATATTGCGGTATTCCACCCAGTTGACCGGGCGCATATACGTGATCTGCCCTGACAGGTGATCATTAAAGCGATAACCCAGCAGCGTGATCTTTACGGCCGTGTGGGGCACATGGATGCTGGCTGCCTGGTAGGGCGCTTCCATGCTTTCATTGGTAAAAGGGTAGTTGATATAGCCGATGCTGACGCCGAAATACGAGCGTGCCAGCAGGCCCGGGTATTGCGCACGTTCATCCTGCGCCGTGGCAACGGCAGCGATCATCATCAGTAAAACAAACAGCGGGCACCTGGCACATCGGTTCATAGCGGTCTTTTGCAAGGCGCAAGTTTACGCATTTCACAGCGATCATCCTCTTTTTGAAGCTGGTGGAAAAGTATACCTTCACGGCGGTTGGATCCAGCCTTTATGAAGCCTGTACTTGTAACTGTTTTTTTAATGGTCGCGTTGAACGGACTGTCCCAGCAGCCGGTGCAGGGTGTGATCGCCGACAGCGCCACCCGCAGTCCGCTTGCCTTCGCCACCGTGCGCGTGGGGGATTCCCGCAGCGGCATGATCACCGGCATCGATGGCCGGTTTTCCATCAATGCATCTTCTGAAGCTGCCATCACCTTTACGCACATCGGCTACCGCACCCTTTCAATTCAGGCCGACCGGCTGCGGGGCATGGATACGGTCTACCTGGCTGCAACGGAGGGGCTCATGTCAACGGTCATTGTACGTTCCGCTTCCGACAGGATCCGCCGGATCATCAATACAGCCATACGCAACCGCCCGCTGCACAACCCCGACCAGCTGGATACGTACCAGTGCAACATCTATTTTAAGTCGTGGCTGGATTTCCTGCCCGATGAACTTTCGGTTCCCGACACCGTTTTCCGCAATGCCCGCGATTCCGCAAGTGTGCGGGCTGTCATGTTTGACAGTTCGTTCCTGAACTTTATAGATAAATCACACCTGTTCTTCACGGAAACGTACAGCCATCGCATATTTCAGAAGCCGCACCAGGTGCAGGAGGTGGTGCTTGCCTCGAAGTTTTCCGGGCTGTCGAAAACGTATTTCGCGAACATTATCACCGATAACATCCCATTTCATGTCTATACGGATTTCATCACGTTAGGTACCAAAGACTATACAAATCCCATTGCGCCGGGCTGGCAGCAACGCTATTCCTTCCGGCTGGAGGACGAACTGGTGGTGGACCGGGACACCGTTTTCATGCTGTCATTCCATCCAAAAGGCGGCCGCGATTTTAATGGCATGAAGGGTATGGTCTATATCAATACCAATGGCTACGCCATAACGCACTTCATTGGCAGCACCATCGATCCCGAGGGGCAGCGGGGCGTAACGATGGAGCAGATCTATACCCGGAAAAGCGGGCGCTGGTTCCCCTGTGAACTCAATTTCGAGTCCTTCACCCGCGGTTTGCCAGTTAACGGGATGAAAGTAGCTTTCACAGGGCGATCAGTCATCGATTCGGTGTCCTATGAAGTCAAAACAGAAAAGCTGACCAGGAAATCACGCCCGGTAGTGCTGCACGATTCGGTGGACCTCCGTACCGCGGAGGACTGGGCGCGCTACCGCAGGGATTCGCTTTCACCCAAAGAATCCAATACGTACCGGGTGATCGACAGCTTTTCGCGCAAATACAAAATGGAACCGATGTTCCGCATGATGACCAAGGCCATCATCGGCCGCGTCCCCATCGGCAGCTTCGACCTGGAATGGACTCGCCTTGCGACCAGCAATGCCTACGAAGGCGTACGTCTGGGTGCCGGCATTTTCACCAATGAGAGAATCTCGCGGTATGTTTCAATCGGTGGCTGGTTTGGATACGGCACGAGGGATGCACAATGGAAATACGGCGGATCGCTGACGCTGTTCCCGGCAGGCAGGAGGGATGACCAGCTCGTTTTTTCGTATGATAATACTTACCGCACACCCGGCGATATCAACCTGCACCCCGAGCTGGACCGCACGGTGTATACAAATCTACTGCTGAAGGAAGTGGACCGCATCGGGGAATACGCCATTCGAGCACAGACGCGTCGCGGCTATTTCGAACTGCAGGCCGGGGCACTTTCCCGGACCATTTCTGCCTTTCATGATTTTGAATTGCAGGCCCGCAAGTTCAACAGCTACTCCAATCGGGAGGCCATGGCGGGCGTACGCTTCGCCTACGCG
>DASUVB010000525.1:0-5195 GCA_036373835.1 Flavisolibacter sp.
AAAGGCGATCCGAAGCTTTGGGAATTTTTCAAACACCCCGCCAAAGATCATGGAGCAGATGGCACGCGTAGTTTCTGCCGGCATGCCCACCAGCCAGGGTAGCCAGTATTTCTGCATATCAGATTCGCCCATCATTTCCCACGGGTGAATGAAAAGCGCGCATCCCATGGTTTCGGCTGCTTCGTAAAATGGGAAAAAACCGGGATCGCTCAGGTTCTTGCCATTGACGTTGGTGCCGATCTCCAGGCCGGGAAGTTTCAGTTCGCCCATGCAACGTTCCATCTCCCGCACGGCAACGTCCACATCCTGCAGCGGAACAGTACCGAGGCCGATAAAGCAATCCTTGTGGTCATTGACCGTGTTGGCAATATGGTCGTTGAAAAAACGCGACGTTTCCAGTGCATCCTGCGGCTTCGCCCAGTAGTTGAACAGCACCGGGATGGTGGACAGCACCTGTTTGGAAACACCGGTCGTATTGCATTCCTCCAGGCGTGTAATGGCATCAAAAGTATTTTTGTCAACCTGCCGGAATACCTTGTCTCCCTTCATCATGCACGCGCGGCAGTTCCGTTCCTCGAGGTGAATGAATTCTCCGTAGCCAAACTTTTGTGTCCAGTTCGGCATCTTGTCCGGCATGATGTGCGTGTGGATATCGATCTTCAAAGCGGAAGTTTAGTGTTTGACATGACGTGGTACAACCTGGCAAAGCCGGCGACAAACAACATGTTCATGGGATCATCATTTTTTCACGGGCGGCTGCATCACATGACCGCAATTTTTGCAGGTGCGCAGGTCTTCATTGGAATAAAAGCGCTCCATGATGGGAGGGAGCTGCTTCACGATATCTTTTACGAATACATATTCTTCGTACAGCTTGTTTCCGCAGTTTTCGCAGAACCACATGAATGCATCCTCTTCATTTTCTTCCTCGTTCCGGATCTTTTCAATGACCAGTCCTACCGTACCCGCGCCGCGCTGTGGTGAGTGTGGCGTATTCGGTGGCAGCAGGAACATGTCGCCCTCATTGATGGGGATGTCTTTCGGCTTCCCATCGTCAATGATCTTCAGGACAATATTGCCTTCCACCTGGTAATACAATTCTTCGCTTTTGTTGTAATGATAATCCTTGCGTGCGTTTGGTCCGCCCACAACCATAACGATGAAATTTTCCGCATCCTTGTAAATGCACTGGTTGCCGACCGGTGGTTTCAGCATGTCGCGGTGTTCGTTGATCCAGGTCTTCAGGTTGAATGGAGCAATTACAGCCATAATGTGCAGCGTATTAGTTGGTGAATGTAGTTCGGTGTGTAAATTACTTCAATTTTAGTAATGCGCTTCTTCCTGCGGCAGCCGGGCGTCCGGAATTTTATCTAAGTTTGGCCGCATGAATCTATCGCTGGAAGGTAAAAATGCGGTGATCTGCGGCAGCAGCCAGGGAATCGGGTATGCGATAGCCGAAGAGCTGGCCCTCCTCGGCGCCAATTGCATCCTTGTTGCCCGTAACGAAGAGAACCTTCGGATCGCCGTAACACAGCTCGATACGGCGCTGCGGCAGGTGCATTCATGGCATGCCGTGGATTTTAATGACCGTGCAGCCGTGCAACAGTTCATCAGTACGGTAATTTCCAAAGGACCGGTACATATACTGGTCAATAATTCCGGCGGGCCCCCGTCCGGTCCCATTGTAAGTGCTGCGCCCGAAGCCTTCCTGCAGGCATTCAGCCAGCATGTTGTAGTGAGCCACATGCTTACCACCGCGGTTGTCGCGGGCATGAAGGAGGAGGGTTATGGGAGGATCATCAACATCATTTCGACATCTGTAAAGATCCCCCTGAAAAATCTCGGCGTCTCCAATACCGTTCGGGGCGCCATGGCATCGTGGGCAAAGACGATGGCAAATGAGCTGGGATCATTCAATATAACCGTCAACAACATACTTCCAGGGTTTACCCGGACGGAGCGGCTGGACGCCATCGTGGAACAGGCTTCGTCGCGGCAGGGAAAGGAACGCGAGGCTGTTGAAAAGCAAATGATGGCTGAAGTTCCCCTGCAACGGTTTGGCGAAGCGTCCGAAGTTGCTGCTGTTGCTGCATTCCTTGCGACGCCCGCCGCTGGTTACGTGAATGGTACAAGTATCCCGGTTGACGGAGGCCGCACCGGTTCCATATAAGCACACCTATGACAATTGAACTAACTTCGGGCCTCAAATCAAAATCACTGGATCTCTCGGTCCCATATCACCTCGAAAATTTTATCGGCGGCAACCTTATCGGGCCGCTCAGCGGGCGTTTCCTGGAAAACGTGAACCCCGCTACCGGCGAGGTATTCTGCCAGATCCCCGACAGTGATGTGAAGGACGTGAATGCTGCGGTGCACGCAGCGCAGGCAGCATTTCCATCGTGGTCAACAACGCCAGCGGAACAACGGTTTCACGTACTCAATAAGATCGCTTCACTCATCGATGAAAACCTGGAAGCGCTGGCGATGGCTGAAACCAATGATAACGGGAAGCCTTTGTGGCTGAGCAGGCGCGTGGACATTCCACGAGCGTCTGCCAATTTCAGGTTTTTCGCCACAGGAATCATGCATTTCGCCGCGGAAAGCCATACCATGGAGGACCGTGCGATCAACTACACGATCCGGCAACCCCTCGGCGTGGTGGCATGTATCTCACCCTGGAACCTGCCGCTGTACCTGTTCACATGGAAGATAGCACCTGCACTGGCTGCGGGGAATTGCGTCGTGGCAAAACCCTCGGAGGTAACGCCCGTTTCTGCATTCCTTCTTTCCCGCATTTGTAAGACAGCCGGGCTGCCCGATGGGGTTTTGAATATTGTTCATGGGAAAGGCGACACAACAGGTGAAGCCATCGTCGGTCATCCCGATATCAAGGCCATTTCATTTACCGGGAGCACCAGGGCAGGGGCGCGCATCGCTTCAGTCGCGGCACCTGCATTCAAAAAGCTTTCCCTGGAGCTGGGAGGAAAAAATCCAAATATCATTTTTGCTGATTGCAACTGGGAAAAAATGATGAAGACCACGATCCAGTCATCATTTTCAAACCAGGGACAGATCTGCCTGTGCGGTTCCAGGATCATTGTCGAAGAAAGTATATATGACAGGTTCCGTGACGAGTTCGTGGAGCGCGTAAAGAAGCTTACTGTCGGCGATCCACTCCATGAACATTCGAAACAGGGAGCACTGGTTAGCCAACAGCATTTTGACAAGGTGCGGCGGGCCATTGAGACCGCACGGGAAGAGGGTGGTACCATCCTTTGCGGTGGAAATGTGGTGACGCCTGCCGGCCGGTGTGCCAATGGCTATTTTATTGAACCCACGGTCATTGAAGGTCTCGGGCCACAATGCAGGACGAACCTGGAAGAGATCTTTGGGCCCGTGGTAACTATCCAGAAATTCCGTTCAGACGAAGAAGCCCTCCAGCTGGCCAATGCCTGCGAATATGGCCTGTCGGCGACCGTGTGGACGCAGGACATTTCACGCGCAAACCGTGTCGCCGCAAAAATAGAAGCAGGTATCATATGGGTCAACTGCTGGCTGCTGCGCGACCTGCGCACGCCGTTTGGCGGTGTCAAGAACAGTGGCGTCGGGCGTGAAGGCGGTTGGGAAGCCCTCCGGTTTTTTACAGAGGCAAAAAATGTGTGCGTTGAACTGTAGCAAATTTCAGAAGAGTTTTCTATGAAGGATATCATTCAAACGGATCATGCTGCAAAGCCGCTCGGCGCTTACCCGCATGCGCGACGTGTCGGCAACCTGTTGTTCCTGTCGGGCATCGGGTCGCGGTCGGCTTCCGACAATTCGATCCCGGGTCTGGTGCTGGATGAACAGGGGAATATTCAGTCGTACGATATCGAGGCAGAATGCCGCTCCTGTTTTGCCAACGTAAGGGCGGTCCTGGAGGCAAGTGGCAGCAGCTGGGACAAGATCGTGGACGTCTCGGTTTTCCTTACGAATATGAAAAAAGATTTTCCTGCTTACAACAAGGTATACGCAGAATATTTTTCGAGTGTTCAGGCATGCAGGACAACGGTGGAAGTTAAAAGCCTGCCGACACCCATCGCCGTGGAATTAAAAGTGATCGCAACTATTGATTGATGGAATTCAGCAATTCACTGGAATACGCACGTACCATGGACCAGGACGATCCCCTGCGATCCTTTCGTAATCGTTTTTTCATCCCGGAGCACAAGGGTCGCCCCTGCGTCTATTTCACCGGCAATTCCCTGGGGCTGCAACCACGCAGCGCGCGGGACTATATCCAGCAGGAACTTGACGACTGGGCCGCCCTGGGGGTGGAGGGACATTTCAGGGCTGCCAATCCATGGTTTTCCTATCATGAGCTTTTCCCTGAAAAAGTGGCGCGCATTGTCGGCGCATTGCCTGAAGAAGTGGTGGTGATGAACCAGCTCACGGTGAACCTTCACGTACTGCTCACCACATTTTACCGGCCAGTCCACCGCCGGAATAAAATTATCTGCGAGGCAAAGGCATTTCCCTCTGACCAGTATGCGCTGGAAAGCCAGGTACGCCTGCATGGCCTCGATCCCCGCGATGTGATCGTCGAGGTGGGCCCGCGGGAAGGATCGCACAAGATCACGACAGAAGATATTCTTGCAGCCATCCGGCAGCACGCCGATTCAGTGGCCGTTGTGCTTTTCGGTGGCGTCAACTATTATAACGGGCAGGTTTTTGATCTGCAGGCGATCACGCGGGCGGCGCATGAAGTGGGTGCATATGCAGGATTTGACCTGGCGCATGCCGCAGGCAACGTGGTGATGAAGCTGCATGACTGGAACGTGGATTTCGCATGCTGGTGCAGCTATAAGTACCTCAATTCCGGGCCCGGTGGTGTTGCCGGTGTGTACATACATACAAAGCATGCATCCGACACATCATTGCCGCGCCTGGCTGGCTGGTGGGGTTATGAAAAGGAATCACGTTTCCAGATGAAGCCCGGCTTCCAGCCTATACCGACCGCGGAAGGATGGCAGTTGAGCAATGCGCCGGTACTTTCCATGGCAGCGCATCGGGCCGCGATCGATATTTTCGACGAAGCGGGAATGGAAGCACTGTCACGAAAGAGCAAACAGCTTACCGGTTACCTGTTTTCCATCCTCGATGAGATCAACCGCGTACATGGAGACCTGATCACGGTGATCACACCGCGCGATGAAAAT
>DASUVB010000526.1:0-2501 GCA_036373835.1 Flavisolibacter sp.
TGATGGAAAGTTTCATTGAATTCACGGCAAAGAACAGCCACGAGATCACCAGAATCCGGAGAGAAGCTGTCCGGCTCAACCAGGTCCGTGACTCCTTTCCCATCGCATGGAAGAACGATCGATCGAAGTTCAGCAACATTGAATTTAAGGGATACCAAAGCGGCCAGAAGCCCAGCGCCGTTTCAGGACTGCCCAGGCTGTATTATGACCGCAACAAACCTTTCACCGAAAAGGTCCCGTTTTATAATTTTTACCGCGACACGCTTACAGTGGACCGGCCGATGGCTTATTTAATACCCCAGGGTTGGTGGAAGGTCATTGAACGACTCCGGGCTAACAAGGTGCGCATGATGCCGCTGCAAAAAGATACAACGATCATGGTGGAATGGTACGCTATTGAAGGATACGAAAGTGCTGCGCGGCCTTACGAAGGGCACCACCCCAACAGTAAAACACGGGTTGTAAAGAAGCACAGCGCCATTTCATTCCGCAAGGGTGATTTTTTCATCCCGCTAAACCAGCGCGCGAACAGGTTCCTGGTAGAAACGCTCGAGCCACACGCTGAAGACAGCTATTTCACCTGGAACTTCTTCGACCCGGTGCTGGGACAAAAGGAAGGCTTTTCTTCATATGTCTTTGAAGAAACAGCGGCTGCCTATCTCACGGATCAGCCCGACGTGCTGGCCGCGTTGGAACAGCGCAGGGCAACCGACTCCACGTTCAACAGGAATGCCTATGCGCAACTCAACTTTGTTTACAGGAATTCCCGCTATTTTGAGCCTGCCTACCTTCGCTACCCGGTGTACAGGGTGAAATGAACCTGCCTGACCCATTTAACGACATGGCTGGTATCACCGCCCCGAGAGGAAACACGACGTTGGAGCAACTGGCATCATCAGGCACGATGCGCTAAATGCGTTCACTGTTCCTCTTCAGCACGTATGCCAGGTACACGCAAAACGCAAGGACAAGTATGCTCAGGTATCCCACCCAGTTATACCGGTAGATCTTGTGTGATACCGGGTCGTTGGTAACAATGAGACCTGCCATGAACGAGGCGCTTCCCACGAACAACTGCTGCAGCGAGGAATTGATGCTCATGAAGCTGCCACGGTATTCAGGCTCCACCACGTTGCTGATCATCGCCTGCGCCGCAACGGATCTCCCGTTGGATACAATGAACCACAGGCCCGTGATCACCAGGACAAAATAGAATGCCATTGGTGGAAGATGCGTGATCACGAACGCGAGTGGAAGCGTTGCGATGGCGCAAAAGAGATACACCTTCAGCTTGCCGGCCTTGTCGGCCAGCTTGCCGAAATATGGTGCGGAGAACAAAGTTGCGGCACCACCCACAGCGTAGATCAGCGGTATCTGCTCCCGTGAGAAGCCTACATTGAATTCCATAAAGGGATTGAAGAAAGGCACCAGGAGGAAGTGGCCAAAAAACATTAGCCCGGAAAACGCGAGCGCGATCAGTGTTGACTTCCGGGAGAAGATCACCGAGAAAGCTGCCGTAACGTTACGCGTGCTGCGGTTTTCCAGGTGCATTCGCATGGGTGGAATGTACCGGATCGACAGCGGTACCAGCAGGAATCCTATGATCGCCACCATAATGAACGGTGCATGCCAGCTGAAGATGTTCGCGATGTACAGGCTCAGGGGTATGCCTACGACCGACGCGACGGAAAAGGCGGCCATCAGGTATCCCATCGCCCTTCCCCGCTTCTCATAGGAAAAAATGTCTGCGACAATGGAGAGCACCTGGGCCCCTATCAGGCCACCGAACAGGCCAGCCAGTATGCGTGCCGCGATGAGGAACTGGTAGCTGTTGGCCAGGCCGCACAACAGCGTCCCGATTGTAAATCCCGTGTAACCGAACAGCAGGCTGCGCTTGCGGTCAAAATTGTCAATGACGAAGGAAGCGAGGATGGCGGATGCAAATGCGGCATAGGAATACGAGGAAACGATCAGGGAGAACTGTTGCGTGGTGATCCTGAAATACGGCATGAGGAAATTTCCCAGCGGCATGATGATCATGAAGTCCAGGATGTGGGTAAAGTTGATCGACGCCAGTAAGAACAGCAATATTTTCTCTTGCCGGTTCATGGTCGGCAAAGGTCGCATCCAGCGGTGAAACATCAACCAGGAATTTACATGTACCCGGTAGAAAACTGTATGAACCGATTTACTTCACTTAAACAACATTAAACCATGTTCACCCATGTTCAAATCTGAAAGTTCAAAGTGGTAACGGGGTTAAGATGGTTGAAGGTGAAAGTTATTGCAGTGAAACATTTAAACTGTTAAACCATGTTAACCATGTTCAACCATGTTCAACTATCGTTCAACTATGTTCAACCCACTCGAGGGCATTCTGAAATACGGGAAACAAATAAAAAAGCCTCTCTCCCGAACAGATTCGGGACTGAAAGGCTTTTCAATAACTATGGCAGCCCTTGTCCGCCGTAGCCTTGCCGCCTTCGTATAAATTCGGCGGG
>DASUVB010000527.1:0-5767 GCA_036373835.1 Flavisolibacter sp.
GCTGAATTTCAATGATACCGGGCTGTCCATCCTGGAGATCGGCCACAGGACCAGGCTTTTCCAGGCAGTGATCGATGAAGCCATCGCCACGCTCCGGGAACTGATGGAACTGGACGCGGATCACGAGGTGCTGTTCCTGCACGGCGGGGCATCCACCCAGTTTTTCCAGGTGCCCATGAATCTTTTGGACCAGGACGCCACAGCCGCGTACACCGATACGGGCATCTGGGCAGCCAAAGCGATCAAAGAAGCCGGGATCTTCGGAAAGGTTCACGTGGCCTGTTCCTCCCGCGATGCCAGTTATTCCTTCCTCCCGAAACAATTTTCACTTCCCGATACATGCAGCTACCTGCACCTGACATCCAACAATACGGTTTACGGCACCCAATGGCAGGATCTTGGGCTGTTTTACGACCTGGGTGTTCCGCTGGTGGCCGACATGAGCAGCGATATCCTCAGCCGCAAGGTGGATTTCAACAGGTTTGACCTGGTGTATGCCGGCGCCCAGAAAAATATTGGCGCCGCAGGCGTGAATGTCGTAGTGGTAAATAAAAGGTGCCTGGGCAAGGTGCGCCGTGCGGTACCCACCATGATGGATTACCGCAACCATATCGAGGCGGGATCATTGCTCAATACGCCACCGGTTTTTGCTATTTACGTATGCATGCTGACGCTCCGCTGGCTGAAATCCATCGGTGGCATTGCGGAAGCAGAAAGGCGTAATGAAGCCAAATCATCCCTCTTCTACGACACTTTAGACCAGCTGCCCATTTTCAGGGGTACCGTTGCGCGCGAAGACCGCAGCAGCATGAACGCCTGTTTCGTCATGGCCGACGCCGAAGCTGAAAAAGAGTTCCTGGCGCTGTGTGAAAAGGAAGGTATGATCGGCGTAAAGGGTCACCGCACGGTGGGCGGCTTCCGGGTTTCCATGTATAATGCGCTGCCCCTGGAAAGCGTGGTCGCCATCACATCACTCATGAAATATTTTGCTGAAAAAAAATCCTGACAGATGAGCACTATCAAACCATTCAGGGCATTGCGTCCGCATAATGAATATGCAGCCCAGGTGGCATCCCGTCCGTACGACGTGCTGAACTCGGAAGAGGCGCGCGAAGAGGCGAAGGACAACCTGCTGTCTTTCCTCCATGTCACCAAATCGGAAATAGACCTGCCGCCAGGCACCGACATACACAGCGAAGCGGTATACCGGAAAGCCAAGGAAAACCTGGAGCAGCTGGTCAGCAGGAAAATCCTGTTCCAGGACCCGGAGCCATGCTACTATATCTATGAGCTGGCGTGGAAAGGACGTACGCAGACCGGCCTTGTATGCGTTTCCTCGGTGGCCGATTACTTTAACGATGTGATCAAAAAACATGAGTACACGCGGCCTGAAAAAGAAAAGGACCGCATTGACCACATGCGCACGATCCGGGCACAAACCGGCAATGTATTCCTGGCATGCCGCGATGTGAAAGAGTTGCAGGATGTGATGGACCACTGGAAAAAACGCAACAATGCCGAATACACCTTCACGGCCTCCGACGGCGTGGTGCACACCATCTGGGTGGTGAATGCCGTGGCCACGATCGACGTCATCACCTCCATTTTCCGGGAAAAGATCCCCTTCACGTACATCGCTGACGGCCATCACCGTGCGGCATCAGCAGCAAAAGTGAGCCAGGAGTTTCCGGACAGCCAGGACGCGCAGTTTTTCCTGACCACCATTTTCCCGGCCAACCAGCTGGCGATACTGGATTATAACCGCGTGGTAAAAGATCTTAATGGTCTTACCCCCGATGCATTCCTGGAGCAGTTGAAATCTGCGTTTAACGTGGAGGTGTCAGACACGACGGTCCAGCCAACTGAGATGCACCGGTTCGGCATGTATCTCGACGGCCAGTGGTATGCACTGCAGGCGAAGGAAGGCACGTATGGAGAAGACCCGATCGGCGTTCTTGATGTTACCATCCTGCAGGAGCAGGTGCTGGACCGCATCCTGGGCATTAAAGACGTACGTACCGACGCACGCATTGACTTCGTGGGTGGCATCCGCGGCCTGGGGGAGCTGGAGAAGCGGGTGAACAGCGGCGACATGAAGGTGGCATTCAGCCTGCACCCCGTGAGCATCCGGCAGTTGTTCGATATCGCCGACAGCGGCCAGGTAATGCCCCCGAAAAGCACCTGGTTTGAACCAAAGCTGCGCGACGGGCTGCTGACCCACCTGATCTGACGGGTGAATAATTTGTTATTTTAAAACCCGCGCGCCCGGCGGTATGGATTAAACATTTATTTTGACGTATGAAAAAAATCTTCGGTATCCTGCTGGCGGCTGCCTTTTCGGCGACAGCATTTGCGCAGCCTTCCGAGCAGACCCCTCATGAAACCGCCCGCACCTTCATGCGCAATGGTGACTGGGATAATGCCATCCTGGTGCTCAGCAAGGCTTTACAGCAGGAAAGCGGCAACCTGGAACTGCTGAAGGACCTCGCGCTTTCGTACTATTACAAGCGTGATTATTCCAACGCGCTGGAGCAGGTGAAGCTGATGGTGGACCGGGATGATGCCGATGTTCCCGTGTTCCAGATCGCTGGAAACGTTTACAAGGCACTGGAAGAGGTGAAGGATGCGGAAAAGATCTACAAGAAAGGACTCCGCAAATTCCCGAACGCGGGACCACTGTACAGCGAATACGGGGAACTGCTGTGGGCGAAAAAAGATATGGACGCCATCCAGCAATGGGAAAAAGGCATCGAAGTGGCGCCCTCCTTCGCAGGCAATTATTACAATGCTGCTTTATTCTACTATTATACCAAGGACAAAGTGTGGACCCTGATATACGGGGAGATCTTCGTGAATATGGAATACCTGACCGAACGGGCCACCATGATGAAAAAGCTGCTCCTCAGCACCTACAAGGAGAAATTGTTCCAGGACCTGGGGGAAGATCGCAACCGAAAGAAAACACCTTTCGAAACGGCAGTGCTGCAGACCTATGCCAAACAGGGCAATGCTGCGAGCCGCGGCATCACGATGGAAACGCTGAACATGATCCGGACGAAGTTCATCCTGGACTGGTTTGCCCAGCACGCGACTAAATTTCCTTTCCGCTTGTTCGAGTACCAGCAGCAGCTGATCCGCGAAGGCATGTTCGAAGCTTACAACCAGTGGCTGTTCGGCACGGTGGATAATCTTCCTGCCTACGACCAGTGGGTGCGTAATCATACAGACGTTTACAACCGCTTCACCACGTTCCAGAAGGGGCGCATTTTTAAAATGCCTGCAGGCCAGTACTATCAATAGGCCGGGAGGTCATTTTCTTATCAATCTGTAAATCGTTATTTTGTACGGACAGATAAACGATTGCCATGCATCATCCGCACAGATTATTCGATTGTATTGAAGAGCAACTGAAAAATGGAGGAAATGAAGCTACGCTGGCAGCCAAAGAAGGCGGGCAGTGGCGCACGTACAGTTCCGCCGAGGTTAATGATATCGTAACTCAACTCAGTACGGGACTATTGGCGCTGGGCTATGGTGGCGGGGATATGTCCGTAGAGGGCAGGGACAAGATTGCCATACTTTCACGCAACCGCCCCGAGTGGATGTTCCTCGATCTTGCCGTTCAGAAAATGGGCGCGGTGCTGGTGCCCCTGTATCCCACCATTCATATCAATGACCTGGAATTTGTACTCAACGATGCACAGGTCAAGGCAGTTTTTGTCAACGACGAAGACCTGTTCCATAAGGTGGAACATGTAAGAGCAAAGGTTCCTTCGATCAAGGCCGTGTACAGCTTTGAGCATATTGCCGGCGCTCCGCACTGGAAAGAAATCCTGTCGCTTGGGAAGCAGGAACACTATCAGCACCTGGAAACAGTAGCAGCCCGCATCAACACGGAAGACCTGTTCACCATCATTTATACATCCGGAACAACGGGCACGCCAAAGGGCGTGATGCTGTCGCACCGGAACATCCTGTCAAACGTGATGGCATGCCTGCCGGTGTTCCCGCCCGGGGAGAACATGAAGGCGTTGAGCTTCCTGCCGCTGAACCACATTTTTGAACGGATGGTGACGTATCTCTACCTGTTCAAGAACACTTCGATCTATTACGCAGAAAGCCTCGAGACCATCGGAGACAACCTGAAAGAAGTTCGGCCCAATATGTTCACAACGGTGCCGCGCCTGCTCGAGAAAGTCTACGACAAGATCATGGCGAAGGGCAGCGAGCTGACAGGAATTAAAAGAAAGCTGTTCTTTTGGGCCCATGGCCTTGCCGAGAAGTACGAGATCAACAAAAACCTGGGTGTATCGTACAACCTGCAGCTGGCATTGGCCAACAAACTAATTTTCAGCAAGTGGCGCGAAGCGCTCGGCGGCAATATCCAGTGCATTGTCACGGGCGGTGCAGCATGCCAGGTGCGCCTGATCCGCATTTTCACCGCGGCAAAGATCATCATCATGGAAGGCTATGGTCTTACCGAAACGTCACCGGTGATCGCCGTGAACCGCTACAACGAGGAAGACCGCATGTTTGGAACCGTAGGACCCCTCATTGACAACGTGGAGGTGAAGATCGCGGAGGATGGAGAGATCCTGTGCAAGGGACCGAACGTGATGATGGGTTATTTCAAGCGACCGGACCTGACGGCGCAGGACATCCGGGAAGGTTGGTACTATACCGGAGATATCGGCGAAATGATCAACAACAAATTCCTCAAGATCACCGACCGCAAAAAGGAATTATTCAAGACCAGTGGAGGCAAGTATGTAGCGCCGCTACCAATTGAAAACAAGCTGAAGGAATCACCTTATATCGAACAGGTGATGCTCGTAGGAGCGGAAAAGAAATACGTTGGTGCGCTGATCGTACCGGGCTTCGCCAGCCTGCAGGAATGGGCGCGCAAGCACGATATGCCTGAAATCCCGAACGAAGAGCTGATCCGCCACCCGCGCGTGATCGAGTTATATAAGGAACTCATGGAGAGCTTCAATAAATTCTTCAACCATGTGGAGCAGATAAAAAAATTCGAACTGCTGCCCGCTGAGTGGACCATCGACACCGGTGAGATGACACCGAAACTATCACTCAAGCGTAAGGTCATCGCCGAAAAATACAGGGACTCGATCGAGAGGATCTATTCTTAAACATATTTTGGGGATCGCAGATTTGGAGCATCGCAGATCTGAAGATTTGAGGATTGTCACCCTGAGCTTGTCGAAGGGTGAATGGCAATCGCGAACGTCGTCTTCGACATGCTTCCTGGCCGCCATAGGCTTGCCGAAGGCGGCAGACTGACAGGAGCATCGCAGATCTGAGATCTAAGATCTGAGATCTGAGATCTGAAATTTGATGATTGAAGATGTGAAGATTTAACCATCGCGGACACGGTGGTCGCTGTGCAAGCTTTGTGATCGCCGAACGTCACCCTGAGCTTGTCGAAGGGTGAATGGCAATCGCGAACGTCGTCTTCGACAGGCTTCCTGGCCGCCATAGGCTTGCCGAAGGCGGCAGACTGACAGGAGCATCGCAGATCTGATGATTTGAAGATCTAACCTCGCGAACTGCGAACCGCGAACCGCAAACCGCGAACTGCAACCTGTTACTCGCCACGCTCCTGCGACGGATCGCTGGTCTGTCTTTCTGCCGGTGTTCCCGGAATGTCACTGATGGATTTGTCGTGGAAGTCGTTGGGCTGCTGGTCGATAAATTCCGGCTGGTTCTGCAGCTGTGTATCTGTCTTTGTCGGCCTCGGGTATGATTCCGG
>DASUVB010000528.1:0-2100 GCA_036373835.1 Flavisolibacter sp.
TCCTTCGGACGAAGGGTCGATGTGGTTCCGGCTGAACCGTGCGCAGAATTACAATGACTACCTCGAAGCCATCAAAGGGTTTTCATGCCCTGGCCAGAACATGCTGTTTGCCTCGAAGACCGGTGATATAGCGATCTGGCAACAGGCGCGTTTTCCAGCGCGCTGGAACGGCCAGGGGTTGTACGTAATGCCTGGCGAGGACAGCAGCTACATGTGGAAGGAATTTATACCACAGGAACAGAACCCGCATGTTCTCAATCCCGCGTCCGGGTTTATCCAGAGTGCCAACCAGCGGCCGGTTGATTCCACGTACCCGTACTTTATTCCCGGTAATTATATCGCTGCGCGGGGTGTAACGATCGCGTCGCGACTGCAGCAGTTGCAGCATGCAGGCCCATCGGAAATGATGCGGCTGCAGCTCGATTATTACAGCAGCACCGCGTCCATGATACTGCCATTCATGATCAGCAACACCGACGTCGGGGCGCTTGGCGCAACCGAGCGGGAATTCCTGGATGAGCTCCGGCGCTGGGATTTTATGACCACACCCGACTCCAGGTCCACGACCCTCTACCAGGCCTGGCTCGATTCACTGGAATCGCGTATCTGGATGGATGAATTTTCACAACTGACCGGGCCTGTTGCATTACCTGAAGAACAGACATTGGTAGAAGCGTTGCTCCGCGATTCCGCCTTCCGCTTTGTAGATGATGTGCGGACCGAGCAGAAAGAAACCGTTCAGCAGCAGGTTACTGCAGCTTTCCGGCAAATGGCCTCCGCGTTCAGCGGGTCGGACGAGGTACCACCCTGGGCGAAATTTAAGAACGTGTCCATCATGCACCTGACAGGCCAGCTAGAGCCATTTTCACGTCGCGGGCTGTATGCAGGGGGCTGGGGCAATACGCCCAATGCCATCAAGGTCACGCACGGCCCAAGCTGGAGAATGATCGTACACTTAAACGGCACCACCGAAGCATACGGCGTTTATCCCGGCGGACAGAGCGGTAATCCCGGCAGCCCGTTCTATGACAATGGTATCGACATGTGGCTCGCCGGGAGATACTACGTTTTGTGGATGATGAAGCCGGGTGAGGCAACTGACAAAAGGATCAGGGGCACCATTACTTTCAAAAAAGCATAACATGCGCATTTTATTGACCATATTGCTGATCGCGGTGGTGGGATATTTCCTGGGAATGTTCCTTCCCTGGTGGAGCATAGCCATCGCCGCATTCGCTGTTTCATTTGTTTTTATTCGTCATCTTGGCTCAGCTTTCCTGTCCGGGTTTGCAGGGATCTTTCTTTTATGGATCGTGGTTGCATTATGGATCGACACCCGCAACCAGGGAATCCTTTCATCGAAAGTCGCGCAGATCATCCCGCTCGGAGGATCAGGCCTGCTGCTGGTCCTGGTGACTGCGCTGCTGGGTGGACTGGTGGGCGGTTGCGCCGCCGTTGCCGGTAGCTCGCTGCTTCCATACCGGAGGAAACGGTAGCATTTCCTGCGTGCTTTTTTTTCTACACAAACGATTTTAACAGCGTCGTTTTACATTCAAAAAGAACGGGTTGACAGCCAGTTAGACAAAGCCAGTCATTTTTGGCAGGATTTTTAATCCATGTTCATGGGAGCACGGATTTGTTTATGAGGCGATTTATACTCTGTATCGTATTAGGAAACGTTCTTTTTATTTCGTACGCCAGGAAGATCACGGGAACCATAACGGATTCAGCCGGTACTATTCTTCCCTATGCAAGCATCCAGGTAAAAGGAACGCAGCTGGGCACAACAGCAAACAGCGAGGGACGTTATGCGCTTGACCTCGATGAGGGATCCTACACGATCATCTGCCAGCACATTAATTATACGAAATCGGAAAAGTCGGTTATCGTGGCAGCGGATGACCTTACCGTAGATTTCTCTCTCACACCCCAACAGTTTACGATGGAGGCGGTGATCATCCGGAAGGGGGCAGACCCCGCGGAACAGATCATGCGGAACACCATTGCCCGGAGGCAACAGCACCAGGACGAAACAGGTTCGTTTACCTGCCAGGTGTATACCAAGGGAAATCTTCGCGTACGTTCCATGCCGGACAAGGT
>DASUVB010000529.1:0-3490 GCA_036373835.1 Flavisolibacter sp.
ACTCGAATGTATGGTACATGGTCATTTATTCGGTGGTGGTGATCGGATTTACGTTCCTGTACACGGCCCTGATCTTTAATCCAAAGCAAATAGCCGACAACCTCAAGCAGAATAATGGCTTTATTCCCGGTGTGAAGCCGGGCCAGCCGACGGCCGATTACATCGGTTCCATCATGGACAAGATCACGCTGCCGGGCGCCGTGCTGCTGGCCTTTGTGGGTATCCTGCCGGGTATCGCGCAATTGTCGGGCGTGCAGCCGAACTTCTCCACCTTCTTCGGGGGAACCTCCCTGCTGATCATGGTGGGTGTGATCCTGGATACGCTGCAGCAGATAGAAACACAGCTGCTGATGCGTCAGTATGATGGCCTGATGAAAAGCGGGCGGATCCAGGGAAGGACCGTAACACAGGCTTCCTACTAGGTTCAAAACGATATGTAATACATTTGCAAAACCTGGTTAAAGCCAGGTTTTGTGTTAATACCGGGTACCGGCATGATCCATTATAAAAACGAAACGGAAATAGCGCTGATGCGCGAGAGCGCGCTCCTGGTCAGCAGCACGCTGGCCGAGGTGGCAAAGATGCTGCGCACGGGAATTACCACGCTTTCCGTGGACCAGTTCATCGGTGAATTCATCCGTACGCATGGAGGCGTTCCATCTTTCCTTCATTATCACGGCTACCCGTTCAATTCCTGCATTTCGGTCAACGACGTGGTCGTGCATGGCTTCCCGGGCGCCTATGAATTGAGGGAAGGTGATGTGGTATCGGTGGATGTTGGCGTGTATAAGAATGGTTTTCACGGCGACCATGCCTACACTTTTGTGATGGGATCCGCACCGGCGGAGGTATTGAAACTCGTCCGCGTCACCAAGGAATCGTTGTTCAGGGGGATCGAAAAGGCTGTAGCGGGGAACCGCATCGGCGATATTGCTTTCGCGATACAGGAGCACACGGAGAAAAAGAATGGCTACGGCGTGGTTCGCGAACTGGTTGGTCATGGCATTGGTCGCAATATGCATGAAGACCCGCAGGTGCCGAATTACGGCAGGAGAGGCACCGGTCCCGCGCTGAAGGAAGGACTGGTCATTGCGATCGAGCCAATGATCAACCTTGGTAAAAAAGATGTGTACACCGACCGCGATGGCTGGACGGTACGTACGGAAGATGGAAAGGTTTCCGTTCACTTTGAGCACGACGTCTGCGTTCGCAAGGGAAAGGCAGATATCCTTTCCAATTATGCGCCCATCGAAGCTGCAGAAGCAGCCAATCCTAATCTCTATTCTGAAGCAACAACCCTGATCAGCGGGTAATGATTTGCTAATTTCATTTCATGGCGAAGGAACTCATTGTCATCGGGGGCGGCGCCGCAGGTTTTTTCTGCGCGGTCAATGCTGCGCGCATGGATCTATCGCTGCGTGTTACCATACTCGAGAAGACAGGCAGGCTTTTGTCCAAAGTAAGGGTATCAGGTGGTGGACGATGCAATGTCACGCATGCTTCGGATGATATCGGTGAAATGAGCGGGTGCTACCCCCGCGGAAAGAACTTCGTCCGGAAAGCATTTCATTATTTCTTCACGCACGACACCATTGAATGGTTTGCCGCCCGCGGTGTTCCGCTCAAGACAGAGGCAGATGGCCGCATGTTCCCTGTTACAGATAATTCAGAGACCATCGTCGGGTGCCTGCTGCGCGAAGCAGAAAAGTATGGAGTTACCATAAAACTGAATCGCGAGGTAAAACAGATATCATCCGCTTCTGGCAGGTTCGTGCTGTCGTTTTCTGACAGCCAGGTCATGATGGCGGATTTCGTTTGCATTGCGTGCGGCGGCTACCCGAAGCTGTCGATGTTCGAATGGCTTTCGTCGCTGGGGCATACGATCGAACCGCCAGTACCGTCGTTGTTCACATTCAACCTGCCGAACCACCCGATCCGACGACTGATGGGTGTCAGTGTTCCACAGGTGCGCATCCGGATAGCACATACAAAGCTTTCCGAAGAAGGAGCCGTCCTCGCAACACACTGGGGACTTAGCGGCCCCGCCGTCCTCAGGCTCAGCGCCTGGGGTGCGCGCGAGCTCCATGCGATGCAGTATCATTTTGAAATTCACGTGAACTGGTGCCCGCACCTGGCGGAACAGCAGGTAAGGCAGGAGTTGCGGGATTCAAGGACGTCGCATGCGGCCAGGAAGGTCATCAACCACAATTTTACGGGGTTGCCGTCACGGCTCTGGCAGTTCCTGCTGGAGGCAGCTTCCATTGACGATGAAATGCGATTTGCTGACTTTCCCGCGAAGAAGGAGAACGCACTTGTCAGGAATCTTCTGGACTACACGGCGGACGTGCGTGGAAAGACGACCTACAAGGAAGAATTTGTGACTGCCGGCGGCATCACACTCAGCGATGTGGATCCCAATACGATGATGAGCCGGCGCATGCCTAACCTGTTCTTCGCCGGCGAAGTGCTGGATGTTGACGGGATCACCGGCGGGTATAATTTCCAACATGCGTGGACGAGCGGATGGATCGCCGCCCGGGCGATTACGGCTCAGGAATTAAACGACTGATTTTCAATTTCCTATAACGGCATTAAGAATAACAAAAAAGTACGGCGACACCACCGTAAAATGAGCCCTATTGGCTATCTTTGCCGCCCCGATTAAAAAGCCGGGTTTTTTATGGAAGAGAATCAAATTGTTAACTCAAACGCTGAAGGTCAGGAGCAGGCGGCTGAAGCCACACAGGCTACAGAGAATGCAGCTACAGCGACATCAAATGTACCTGTCCAGGAGCCGGTTGCAGAAACTGTTGCCGCTCATGATGATTTCGACTGGAGCATCGACAAAAGAAATGTTACCAGTTACACAAGAGACGAAAAGGAAAAGTACGACAAGGTGTATGAAAGCACTTTTGTCCAACTGAACGACGGTGAGATGATCCGCGGTGTCGTGGTAGGTATTACCAAGACAGACGTTGTGCTGAACATCGGCTTCAAATCCGACGGCCTTGTATCCCTGAACGAATTCCGCGACACACCTGGTCTGAAAGTAGGTGATGAAGTGGAGGTGATGGTGGTGGAAAAGGAAGACCGTGATGGTAACCTGAACCTCAGCCGCAAGCAAACCCGCATCACACATACATGGGAGCGTATCGTTGAAATTCACAAAACAGGTGAGATCGTTACCGGTACCGTTACCAGCAAGACGAAGGGTGGCCTTATCGTGGATGTATTCGGAATGGAGACCTTCCTTCCGGGTTCACAGATCGATGTGAAGCCTGTAACCGACTACGACCAGTTCGTAGGAAAGACAATGGAGTTCAAGGTGGTGAAGATCAACGAAGCCATCAAGAATGCGGTTGTTTCGCACAAGGCGCTCATCGAATCGGACATCGAAGCACAACGTGCACAGATCATTGGCCAGCTGGAAAAGGGACAGGTGCTGGAAGGTACTGTGAAGAACATTACCGATTTCGGTGCGTTCATGGAC
>DASUVB010000530.1:0-10172 GCA_036373835.1 Flavisolibacter sp.
AGCTGGATGGACTGATGTTCACGGTCTTCGTGATCGCGATCGCTGCGGCAGAAGCCGCGGTGGCCATTGCCATCATCATTAACCTGTACCGGAGCCACCGTTCCATTGACGTTGAAACCGCGCAGGAGCTCAAAGGATAATATCATGAGAAACATCTTCAAAATATTTTCACCATGCCACATGCCGCACTAATTGCACTGATCCCGCTGCTGCCCCTGTTCACGTTTGTATTGCTGGGGCTTTTCGGCAGGAAATATTTTTCACGTACGGCAGGCATCATCGGCACCCTGTCCCTGCTGGTTTCTTTTGCAATTGCAGCTTATGTGGCCTATGGATATTTCACTGACTACGGCCGTGTGAATGACACGTACCAGAAGCTGGTGCCGTTCTCGTACCAATGGCTGCAGTTCCGCGAAGGACTGTCCATAGACATGGGCATGCTGCTTGACCCGATCTCCGTGATGATGCTCGTGGTAGTGACCTTTGTCTCACTGATGGTGCACGTGTACAGCATCGGATATATGAAGGGCGAAGAACGGTTCGCGACGTACTTCAGCTTCCTGTCGCTGTTCACCTTCTCGATGCTCGGGCTGGTGCTTTCATCCAACATCTTCCAGATCTATATTTTCTGGGAACTTGTGGGCGTTTCCTCCTTCCTGCTGATCGGTTTCTATTACGACCGTCCCGGCGCTGTAGCGGCATCCAAAAAAGCCTTCATCGTTACGCGCTTCGCGGACCTCGGGTTCCTGGTGGGCATCCTTATTCTTTCATTCTTCTCAGGAACCCTGGATTTCGCAACGCTCATTGAGCGCCTGACGACACCGGGCTCTGATGCTCTTGCAACAGCTATTGGCTCGACATTCCTGGGAGTCTCCGCACTTACCTGGGGGCTTGCCCTGGTATTCGTCGGAGGCGCGGGTAAAAGCGCCATGTTCCCGCTGCACATCTGGCTGCCCGATGCGATGGAGGGCCCGACACCGGTGTCTGCGCTCATCCATGCCGCCACCATGGTAGTAGCAGGTGTGTTCCTGGTAGGCAGGTTGTTCCCGGTGTTCGCGCTGTCGGCACCCGACGCTTTGGATATCGTAGCTTATGTCGGCGTGCTGTCGGCATTCCTCGCGGCGATCATTGCCTGCGTGCAGACCGATATCAAAAGAGTGCTGGCATATTCCACCATGTCGCAGATCGGTTTCATGATGTTCGCGCTGGGTGTTTCAGGATATGGCGGCGAAGCCGGTGCCGGTTATTCGGCATCCATGTTCCACCTGTTCACGCACGCCATGTTCAAAGCGCTGCTGTTCCTTGGTGCGGGCGTGGTGATCCATTTCGTTCACACCAACGAACTGACCGGCATGGGTGGCTTGCGGAAATACCTGCCGGTGACGCATATCACTTTCCTTGTTGCCTGCCTGGCCATTGCGGGTGTTCCACCACTGTCCGGCTTTTTCAGCAAGGAGGCGATCCTGCTGGCCGCGTGGGAAAACAACCCGTTCATCTACTGGACCGCGCTGGCCACATCGGGCCTTACGGCCTTCTATATGTTCCGGCTATACTTCAGCATCTTCTGGAAACGGGATGATTTTATTTACCAGGGCCATCATGAAGGCAGCACCTCGATGAAACTGCCGCTGGTCATCCTCGCGGTATTTGCTGCCATCGCAGGATTCGTGCCCTTCAACAGGCTCGTTACATCTGACGGAAGGCCGTTCACTTCGGAATTCCACCTGCAGTTCGCCGTAGCCCCGGTAGTTCTCGGGCTGCTGGGCATCGGCCTCGCCATGTGGCTGTATAAAAAACATTCGGATGCGCCGGAGCGCCTGGCCGCTTCTTTCAAAGGACTTTACCAGCTTGCCAGCCGCAAATTTTACGTAGACGAAATCTATCTCTTCGTCACCAAAAAAGTTTTGTTCAACATGGTGGGAAGGCCCGCAGCGTGGTTCGACCGGAACGTGGTGGACGGACTGGTGAATGCCTCCGGCAACGCCACGCAGGCAGTCGCAGAAAAAATCAGGATCATTCAATCAGGAAAAGTGCAGCAATATGCCATTTACTTCCTTTCCGGTGTTCTGGTGCTTGCTGTCATTTTTATTTACCTGTGGAAAATATAACAACCATGAACTTACTGATCTTACTCCTGGTCCCTCTTGCAACCGCCATCGCGGTGCTGGTGCTGAAGAATACGCAGCACGTGCGGCGCGTTTCGCTGGCGGGAGCCGTAGTGCAGCTTGCAGCATCGCTCGCGCTCCTGTTCGCCTTTCGCAGCGAAAGGGCCGGTGGCAACAACGGAGAAATGCTGTTCCAGCAGAAATTTGACTGGTTCCCTTCGCTGGGTATCAGCGTGCATATGGGCGTCGATGGCATTTCAGTGGCGATGATCCTGCTTACCGCGTTCGTGGTACTGGCCGGGGTCCTTGTTTCATGGAATGTTCAGAAAATGACCAGGGAATTCTTCTTCCTGCTGGTGCTGCTGAGCCTTGGTGCATACGGATTCTTTATTTCACTCGACCTGTTCATCCTGTTCTTCTTCCTGGAGATCGCGGTGATCCCGAAATACCTGCTGATCGGCATCTGGGGCAGCGGAAAAAAAGAATACAGCGCCAATAAGCTGGCACTGATGCTCATGGGCGGATCGGCGCTTGTGCTCGTCGGGTTGCTGGGAGTTTACTTCGCCGGCGGCCGCACGTTCGACCTGCTGCAACTGTCGCAGCAACCGCTTCCGCTGGACATGCAGATGGTTTTGTTCCCATTGCTGTTTGTTGGCTTCGGCGTATTCACTGCCCTGTTTCCCTTTCATACCTGGGTACCTGATGGGCACTCATCCGCTCCCACGGCCGGTTCCATGTTCCTTGCCGGCATTTCCATGAAGCTGGGCGGCTATGGCTGCCTGCGCGTGGCCACGTACCTGATGCCGGAAGCCGCTCAGGAATACTCCATTTACATTGTTGTCTTGGCCGCAATTGCCATATTGTACGGAGCTTTCGCGACCATGATGCAGAAGGACCTGAAGTATATCAACGCATATTCGTCGGTAAGCCATTGCGGCTTCGTGTTGCTGGGGATCGGTATGCTGACAAAGACCGCGATCACCGGCGCCGTTTTGCAGATGGTATCGCACGGACTGATGACAGCCCTTTTCTTCGCCGTGATCGGGATGATCTATGAGCGTACACACACCCGTATGGTGGACCAGATGGGAGGCCTCATGAAAACAATGCCTTTTATCACCACGGTGCTGTTCATTGTAGGACTCTGCTCCCTGGGGTTGCCGGGATTCAGCGGCTTCGTGGCGGAGATGACGGTCTTTATGGGTTCATGGGAACGCGCAGAAGCGGGATACCGCCTGGCGACCATTGCCGCCTGTATGTCGATCGTCGTTACTGCGGTATACATCCTGCGCGCCGTAAGTAAGACAGCCATGGGCCCGTCGGGCAGCGCGCCCGGCAGCCTGACCTTCCAGGATGCGAAATGGAATGAGAAACTTGCGGCCGGCCTGCTGGTTGCTGGGATCGTTGTCATTGGCGTCGCGCCGTTCTGGCTGAGCGACCTGGTGCAACCCGGAAGCGAGATCATTGCAAATAAAATTGAAGCAGCAAGACCGGTAATATCGGTGCTGCCCATCAAATAAATTAAAGTCCATGACTGAATTTCTGCTTTTGATGAAGAATGAGTTGCTGATAACGCTGCTCATTTTCGCACTGCTGGTGATCAAGATCGGCAGGGGCATGAGCAATTCCGCGACGCTGGTGCTGGTGCAGGTGATGCTGTTCCTGAACATCGTTGCAGGCTTCCTGTTCAACGAACCGGGCACCCTGTTCGCCGGTATGTTTGTTTCAGACGGTATGATCGCCTTCCAGAAAAACATCCTGGGGATCGGTGTTTTTATGATATCGCTGCTTTCCGCTGACTGGTTGCGAAAGCACCAGCATCTTCCCGAGTTCTTCATGCTGATGCTGTCGGCGCTGTTGGGAATGAACCTGATGATCTCGAGCGGCAACCTGCTGATGTTCTACCTGTCGCTGGAGCTGGCCACCATCCCCGTAGCGGCACTGGCCAACTTCGACCTTGAAAAGAAAATATCCTCCGAAGCGGCCATGAAGCTGATCCTGTCATCTGCGTTTTCCTCAGGCATCCTGCTGTTCGGCATTTCACTGCTGTACGGCGCCACCGGCACCATCAGCTTTAATGAGCTGCCTGCTGCCATGAACGCACTGCCTCTGCAGGTGCTTGCGTTCATCTTCGTGATCGCGGCCTTTGCATTTAAATTATCTGTAGTTCCTTTTCACCTGTGGACGGCCGATGTGTATGAAGGCTCTCCGATCGCGGTGACTTCATTCCTTTCGGTTGTGAGTAAAGGCGCTATCGCTTTTATATTTATCACGGCGCTGTACAAGGTTTTTGCACCGCTCAATGAGATCTGGTACCAGGTCCTGGTGATCCTTTCGATCGCCACCATGGTAACGGGCAATCTCTTCGCGATACGCCAGCAGAACATCAAGCGCTTCCTGGCATTCTCATCCATTGCGCAGGTGGGCTTCATTCTGGTTGGTATGTCGGGGCACGCAGCGATTGGCTCCACGTCTATTGCGTATTTCATCCTGATATACCTGTTCTCGAACCTCGCAGCTTTCGGGGTAGCCTCGGCCATTTCGGACCAGACGGGGAAAGAAAATATTGATGATTACAAAGGGCTTTACCAGACCAACCCGTTCCTGAGCTGGACCATGGCGCTGGCATTGTTCTCCCTTGCCGGGATCCCCCCTACAGCAGGATTTTTCGGCAAGCTGTTCCTGCTGACGTCCGGCGCATCCGCAGACAACCTGTGGTTCATCGCCATCGCGGCGCTCAATATGATCATCTCGTTGTACTACTATCTCCGGATTGTTCGCGCGATGTTCATGGACCGCAATGAACAGCCCGTGGCCAGGATATACGGTAGCCGTACGGTAAATGCGGGCCTCGCTATCTGTGCCACAGCCATAGTTCTGCTGGGATTTGCAAGCTGGATCTATGAGTATATCTATACGCTTGCATCCATCTGATAACCTTACGCATTAACTGAATATTATGGCGATCAATAAAAATCATGAATTTGAAGAGCTCGACGGGGTCAAGTGTGCGATTGTTGAACGGAATGCCACACCCGGCCGCGTGGAATTTTTAAAGCGCCTGTTGGAATTCAACGGTTACACGGTTGTAGTAGCGAATACTCCGCCACCCAAAGCTGCACCTGCACCAGCTGTTAAAAAACCCGTAGTTGATGAAGCAACAGAAGCTACAACCGAAGCGCTTCCGACTTCGCCGCCTGCGCCGGAACCGCCGCTACCGCAAACGTTTACGGTAGGTGTGACCGATGTAACGTTTAATCCGACCAATGCCATCTTCGGTAGACTGCTCCGCACTCCGGACCATCATATTGTCACCCTGGCTTACTGGCACCAGAAGGAGACCGTCGCACAGGATGAGATCCCTTACTTCCAGCAGCGGTAATGCATTTGCTGTATGAATGACCGGGGCTTCCACAAGGGGCCCCTTTTCATTGAGCAAGGTCATGCTGGCGGCAATCCACGGTTCTTATCTTTGCCACATGTTACTCTGGAAGAACATCATCAGGCGTCCTACCTGACACTGGCACTTTTCCCCGCCAGCCATAGCATTTTAAACCTGAATAACATATCATGAAAACAATCATTGAACCATTTAAGATAAAATCGGTTGAACCGATCTATTTCAACACCCGCAAAGAGCGGATCGATATCCTAACGCGCGCATTTTATAATCCGTTCCTCATTTCATCAAGGGACGTAATGATCGACCTGCTGACCGACAGTGGCACCAGTGCCATGAGCAGCGAGCAGTGGGCCGGCATCATGCGCGGCGATGAATCATACGCGGGCAGCAGCAGCTTTTTCCGTTTTGAAGAAACCATCCGCAACATTACGGGCATGCCGATCGTGATACCTACACACCAGGGCCGCGCGTCGGAGAAGATCCTGTTCGGGATCACCGGCGGAAAAGGGAAATATATTGTCAGCAATACCCTGTTCGACACCACGCGCGCCAACATCGAGTACTCCGGTGCCGAAGGCGTGGACCTGGTTTGCGAGGAAGCGAAATATCCTTCGGTCCCCGCGCCCTTCAAAGGCAATATGGATACGGTGGCACTGGAAAAATTCGTCCGTGAAAAAGGGGCTGAAAACATCCCGATGGTGATCATTACCGTCACCAATAATTCAGGTGGAGGACAGCCGGTCAGCATGGCCAATATCAGAACCGTGCGCGAGATCTGCAACGCATTCCACATACCGGTATTCATCGACGCCTGCCGCTTTGCCGAGAACGCGTATTTCATCAGGCTGCGGGAACCCGGATACCAGGAAAAAACCGTTCGCGAGATCGCGCGTGAAATGTTTTCATACGCCGACGGATGCACGATGAGCGCAAAGAAGGATGCCTTTGCCAACATCGGCGGCTTCCTGGCCATGCACAACGAAGAGCTGGCAGCGAAGTGCCGCAACATGCTGGTGATCACCGAAGGATTTCCTACATATGGCGGTCTCGCCGGCCGAGATCTCGAAGCCATCGCCATTGGCCTGGAGGAAGTGATGGAAGAAAGCTACCTGCAGTACCGGATCCGCAGCATGGAATACCTGACTGAAAAGCTGGTGCAGGCCGGCGTCCCCGTTATGCAACCGGCAGGCGGACATGCCGTTTACCTCGATGCAAAAGCATTCCTGTCACATATCCCCGTAGACCAGTATCCCGGTCAGGCACTCGTGGCCGCCCTGTACATCGAAGGCGGCATCAGGAGCGTGGAGATCGGGTCGCTCATGTTCGGAAAATATGACGACGCCGGTAAACTGGTTCCCGCGCCGCTTGAACTGGTGCGGCTGGCGATCCCCCGCCGGGTGTATACCCAAAGCCATATCGATTATGTGGCCGAGGTGATCATCGAGGTATTTGCAAAAAGGAAAGAGATCACCGGCCTGGAAATTGTTGAAGAAGCCCCGGTACTCCGGCATTTCACGGCAAAGCTCCGGCCGGCAGTCACAGCCGCCGTTCATGTATAATAAGCCTGGTAAATCAGGCGCGACTCCGGAAGAATCGCCTACTTTCGCGCCTGGTTTATTTATGAAAACATCAAAATACCTCATCCTCTTCGCCGCGCTTTTTACGCTTGCGACCCGGGGCATAGCCCAGCAGCCTGCCAGCGGTGCTGATATTTTGCAGGGCGATGATTCGACAGTCCATGCACAAAAAATGTATCCCAGCAGGTTTTACGTTTCCGTAGGCGCTTCCTTCCATAAATTCAAAGTGAAAGGCAACCGCCAGGCTATTGCGACATTAACGGATTATGACGCCGAAACAGAACCTGTGATAGCTGCGGGTGTGCGGATCTACAGCCAGAAATCAAATGGACGGTTTTATGTTGCCCCCCAGCTGTCATTGTTCCGGTATCATGCCGAAGGTTCGATCTACAGGGATTTTTCGGGAACGACAACGACAACATTCCATGCTGATGCCATCATCAATCCGCAATTCAATGCGGGCTACCTCGTGTACCGGAATGCATTCCTGTCGTGGAATGTACAGGCAGGGGCAGGTATCTTTTTTTATATCGGGCATGAAGAGCGCGAGGATTTTGAATCCAACACTACGCCGCCGTGGACGCGCGTTACTGTGTCAGACGAGTTGAAGCCTGACCGCGTGCATGTACATGCGGGTACCGGCATCACCATTCGCGAACGCATAGGACTTTGGGCGAATTTTATGACGCCGGTGTATGTGGGAAGCCAGGCTTCCGGGTTCTATTCAGGTGTGCTCACTGCCCGCCAGGCCGGGCTCACTTATTTCTTCAGCCTGTAGCTACTGGATCTTTATCACGCGCGCGGGACATGCGGCGGCCACACGCTTGCTGAGTGCTACCACATCCGGGTCAATAGCGCGTACCGATACCTGCTTCTTTACAACGCTGCACAACAGCGTGGCCCGGCCATCGCGGCGCGACATACGCCACAGAGCAGGCTGCATTTCGAAGCAGATTCCACAACCGATGCACCTGTTGCGATAGTGAACCATTTTAGCCATTTGCCGGGATGATTTTATACAGCCTGTCAGCCGTTGTGATCTTTTGCGACATCGGGATGGTGATCCTGTCACCTTTCACTGCCACGCTACTTTCTGCACCATTCACCACCAGGCGGTCAACAGTTTCCCTGACCATACCGAACCGCGGGCTGGTGATCAGTACTGTGTCACCGGTCTCCAGCTTCCCGGATTCAACAAGGAATTCTGCAATGCCTGCCTTCGGGTAAAAGTGACTTCCCCTGCCGACATGGATTTTTTTCTCTGTTGCTGCCGACCCGGGGTGCGCCGTCCACACGCCAAGCTCCCGGCCGAGGTAATATCCTTCCCAGAAACCACGGTTGTACACCTTCGCCAGTTCCGCTTTCCACTGCATTGCCTTTTCAGCGGTGAAAGATCCATCCTGCAAGGCCCGTAATGCTTCATGGTATGCTTTTGTCACGGTGAATACATATTCGGGACCCTTTGTGCGTCCTTCGATCTTCAGTACTGATGCGCCGCTGGCTACTACCTGGTCCAGGATATCGATGGTGCACAGGTCCTGCGGCGACATGATATACTCGTTGTCGATCGCGAGTTGATGACCCGTTTCCATGTCGGTGACCTGGTACGGCCTGCGGCAATTTTGCTGGCAGGCGCCCCTGTTGGCGGAGGCGTTGTGCGCATGCAGGCTGAGGTAACATTTCCCGGAGACCGCCATGCAAAGCGCGCCATGAATGAAGATCTCTGTTTCCACCAGGTTCCCCGAAACACCCTTTAGCTGCTTCCGCCGGATCTGCCGGTTGATATGCGCCACCTGGCTAAGACTCAGCTCCCGCGCGAGCACCACCACGTCGGCCATCGGTGCATAGAATTCAACGGCCGCGTAATTGCTGACATTGGCCTGCGTGGAAATATGCACCGGCACCTGTTGCTGCCGGCACAACTGCATTACCGCAACGTCGGAGGCGATGACGGCATCGATGCCATGTTTTTTTACTTCCCTGATGATCGACCGGGCCAGCTGCATGTCGTGGTCGAACATCACGGTATTCAGCGTGATGTATGCCCGGATACCGGCGTTCCGGCAAATTGCTGCTACCCTCCCGATATCAGTTGTAGTAAAGGAAGGCGCTGACCGTGCGCGCATATTGAGCTGTTCTACTCCAAAATAGATGGCATCCGCTCCTGCCTGTATCGCTGCATGCAGCGACTCGTACGACCCGGCCGGCGCCAGCAGTTTCACATGATGTCGCATTTCAAATATTCATTTCGCAGAACAAGGCCCGTAACCGGGCCCTGCTCACACTTCTGTGCCGGCCGCGGCCGGCAGGTGATCTTATTATAAATTTTTCAGTGCTTCCAGCCTTTCCCACCGCCGCGTAATGGCTTCATTGGCCATCTGCAGGAAATCTGCACCGCGCTGCGGGTCATCATTTTTGACAACGGCGAACCTGTTTTCGTGGTACATGAATTCATCCAAGCTGACGGTTGCCGGCTTGCTGTCGACCTGGAAACGCTGGCCTTTTTCTTTCGCCGGGTTGAAACGGAACAGTGGCCAGTAGCCCGACTTCACAGCAAGGTTCTGCTGCGAAACGCCATGTGCCATATCGTAGCCGTGCGCAATGCAATGGCTGTACGCGATGATGAGCGACGGACCGGGGTAGGCTTCGGCTTCGAGGATCGTTTTGAGGGCATGCACGTCATTCGCCCCCATGGCGATCTGTGCCACGAATGCATTGCCGTGGGCGATAGCCTGCATCGCGAGGTCTTTCTTTCCAGACGTTTTTCCCTTGATGGAAAACTTGGCGCTGGCTCCTACCGGCGTGGACTTCGATTTCTGCCCGCCTGTATTGGAGTATACTTCTGTATCCAGTACCAGTATGTTTACATTTTCACCTGTCGAAAGCACGTGATCCAACCCGCTGAAGCCAATGTCATAGGCCCACCCGTCACCTCCGATGATCCACATGGATTTGTGTTCCAGGAAATCTGCAACAGTAAGAAGTTGTGTTGCCTGCACGCTGTTCAATTCGCGCAGCCTCTGCTTCAGAAGATTTACATTCTTGCGTTGCTGTATCAGTTCAGCATCGATTGATTGCAGGTTGCCA
>DASUVB010000531.1:0-3132 GCA_036373835.1 Flavisolibacter sp.
AGTGTTGTTTTTTTGCGATGGTTGGCGGTGCCGGTCATATTTATTGTCTACGTGATCATTTCCATGTTTGCAGGTGACAAGGCTGCCGGTCATGCATCCACGCAGCGCGAGACACTGGATGTGACCGTGTGATAGTGGTTGCAGACGGCGCCGGATTGCGCGCGGTTTCTTAGGTTTGCGAAAATTTACAGGATGAAGTATACAGTACAGGTCAAGGTGATGCCGCTGAAGGAATTGCTGGATCCCCAGGGCAAGGCAGTAAGGACCGGTCTTGGCAACCTGGGTCTTGACCGCATCGAGGATGTCCGCATCGGCAAAAACATTACGCTTCAGATCGAAGCCACGTCGCAGCAGGAAGCAAAGGACATCGCGGAAGAAGCAAGCAAAAAGCTGCTCGCCAACCCGGTGATGGAGTATTTCGAGGTGGAGGTGCACGAACAGTAATTTGAAAATTTGAGAATTTGAAAATGAGGTTTGCAGTCTTTGATCGCAATCACAGACCTCACCCGCGACCCGCCTTCGCGCAAGGCTACGGCGGACAAGACCGCAAACTGCGATCCGCCTTCGCACAAGGCTACGGCGAACAAGACCGCAAACAGCGAACTGCAAACCGCGAACGTTAAACCGCAACCAGCAACACGCAACCAGCAACCAGCATGCTTTACATCGTCCCCACGCCCATAGGTAACCTGAAAGATATCACCCTGAGAGCGATCGAGGTGCTCGGAGATGTGGATGTGATCCTTGCCGAAGACACGCGCAACAGTGCCCGGCTGCTCAATCATTATAATATTCATACGCCGCTGTCGCCATATCACCAGCACAATGAGCACAAGATCGTGCAGCACCTGGTGCAGCAGATGCAGGCAGGGAAAAAGATGGCCGTTGTGACCGATGCGGGCACGCCGGGTATATCCGACCCGGCATTCCTGCTGGTGCGGGAGTGTATCCGCCATGGAGTTGCGGTGGAAACCCTTCCGGGCGCTACAGCTTTTGTACCCGCACTGGTCAACAGCGGGCTGCCTGCTGACCGTTTTGTATTTGAAGGCTTCCTGCCGCTGAAAAAGGGAAGGCATACGTTGCTGACACGCCTGGCGACGGAAGACCGCACCCTGATTTTTTACGAATCACCGCTGCGCCTGGCCCGCACACTGGAAGACCTTTCAAAATATTTTGGTGCAGACAGGCCCTGCGCGGTGAGCCGCGAGATTACGAAGATGTTCGAGGAGAATGTAAGGGGTACCCTGCAGGAAGTGCTGGATCATTTCCGGCAAAAAACTGTTAAAGGTGAGATCGTCATTGTTGTCGCGGGAAAGGAAGACTAAACAAAATTAATTTTGCTGAAACCAGGGATATGAAAAAGTGGTACATCCTCGCATGCTTCACGTTCTTTGCAGCTACCGTTTCAGCGCAGCTGCGCGAGATCCCGAAACCTGTTCGCGACCAGTTTCAAAAGCAATACCCCATGGCGCATGATGCTGAATTCAGGGATAATATTGTAGACGTGCACGTGGTGTTCCGCCATGACAGTGCGAGGATGGTAGCGAAATACACCAACAAGGGCGACTGGAAAGAAACGGAAAAGCCCCTGAGCTTCGATCTGCTGCCTGCCGCCGTGAAAGATGGTTTCGATAAGAGCCGCTACCTGGAATGGAAAATGACAGAAGCTGCCATCATCTACCTGCCGGCCGGCAAAGAGCAATACCGCATCAGGGTTGAGAAGAACGAACTGCATAAAAAGTACCTGTTCTTTAACGTCAACGGCCGCCTGCTCCGTGAGGCTCTTACCATTTAACAAGCTGTACACAGGCCATCGCTGATCCTTTCATTTTCTTAACAGTCATTGTGCGATCTTTAATATCTTGAGCTGACATACAGTACGCATGAAAAAACTTTTACTGATCGCTTGCATCCTGCCGGCGCTCCCCTCATTGTCGCAGGACGTAGCTTTTGCCCGCAAAATGGTGGACACACTTGCTTCGCGCGAATTCTGGGGACGTGGCTACACGAATGACGGAATGAAGAAAGCCGCAGACTTCCTCGCCGCACAGTTCCAGTCGTATGGTCTCGAACCAATGGATGGCCGGTCATTTCACCAGGGTATCAGCTATCCCGCCAATACGTTCCCGGGGAAAATGAAGCTGAGTATAAACGGGCGCGAACTGGTTCCCGGGAAGGATTTTATTGTGAGTCCCGAGAGTCGTGGCGTGAAGGGAAGCGGAAAGCTGCAGCAGGTGGATTCGGTGCAGTTCATGAACCAGGAAAGCCGCCTGATCGTGCGCCTGGAAAACAAGCTTACATGGTCGGTAGCCCCGGAGGAAGTGAATTATACTGTCGTTCTTGTCGACAAGAAATCTTTGACGGATGCTCCCACTGCTTTTTCTGTTGACATCGAAAACCGCTTTGTTCCCAAATTCAAAGCGTCAAACGTCTGCGGAATTGTAAAGGGTACTTCGAAACCGGACTCCATTATCATGATCACGGCGCACTACGACCACCTGGGGGGTATGGGTCGGGACACGTATTTCCCGGGTGCGAATGACAATGCGAGCGGCGTGTCCCTGCTGCTCAACCTGGCAAGATATTATGCAGCCAACCCGGCGCCATATTCCATCGGTTTCATCCTTTTTGCAGGAGAGGAAGCAGGACTTGTCGGTTCAAAGGCTTTCACTGAAAATCCCCTGGTGCCATTGAAAAAAATCCGCTTCCTGATCAATACCGATCTTGCCGGCACCGGCGAGGAAGGGATCACTGTTGTAAATGCCACGGAGTTCCCCGCGGAATTCACAGCCATGACGCAGGTGAATAATGAAAAGAAGCTGCTGGCTGCCGTGAATGCGCGGGGGAAAGCAGCCAACAGCGACCATTATCATTTTTCCGAAAAGGGCGTTCCCGCGTTCTTCTTTTATACACTCGGGGGTATCAAGGCCTACCATGATGTTTTCGACAGACCAGAAACCTTACCACTGAATGAGCATGAGGATCTTTTTAAGCTTGTTGTTGCGTTCAACGAGCGATTAATGGGGAAAAAATAAGGTGTTTAAGCATGAAGAAATTTTTTGCAGGGCTTCTGATCGTATCGCCTTTGTTTGTATTCGCACAAAGCAGCAGCAGTAGCAGCACCAGGCCTCT
>DASUVB010000532.1:0-4742 GCA_036373835.1 Flavisolibacter sp.
CGACGGTCACGGGGGTGGATTACGAGATCGTGATCACGCCAAAAATGAGTTTCGGCACCGGGCACCACGCCACAACCTGGATGATGATGAACACGATGCGAAACCTGGATTTTCAAAACAAAATTGTTTTTGATTTCGGTACCGGTACCGGTATTCTTGCCATCCTTGCTGAAAAAATGGGAGCCGCGCACGTTGATGCTATCGATGTGGATGAATGGAGCATAGCCAACGCAGCTGAGAACTGCACCAGGAATAACTGAACGCGTGTTCATTTGGCAAAAACACCGGATATACCCGCGCAGCAGTACGATATTATCCTCGCGAACATCAACAGGAATGTCATCCTGCACCATTTGTCGCAGTTAAAAGCCTGCCTGGCTCCGCAGGGAATTCTGGTCATCAGTGGCGTCCTCAGGGATGATCGCGAGGACCTGATGCAGGAGGCCGGTAAGCAACAACTGGTTCTTGCGCATGAGGCGGCCCGCGAGCAATGGATTTGTTTAACATTCAGGCCGGCACAGGTCAACGGGTGACCAAATTAACACGGTTTCAGACCTTTTTGCCGTACATTTGCCGACCAACTCAACCCAAGATTCTATGAACGAATTCTTTCTGATTTTTATAGCGTACCTGATTGGCAGTATACCGACCGCCGTTTGGGTAAGCAAATACAATTTCGGAATTGATATCCGCGATTATGGTAGCGGAAATGCCGGTGCCACCAACACGTTCCGTGTGCTCGGTACCAAGTGGGGGATTGTTGTAATGGCGGTTGACATGATCAAGGCCATTGTTGCCGTAAAACTGGCCTTCTTTCTTCCTTATGCCCTCGAAAGTGATATTTACCATGTAAATATGCAGCTGGGACTGGGTCTTGCAGCCGTCGTAGGTCATATTTTCCCCGTATGGGCTGATTTCCGGGGCGGCAAGGGCATCGCGTCCCTTTTTGGGATGGTCCTCGGTATCCAACCGAACGTGGCGCTGTGCTGTGTAGGTGTGTTCATCCTGGTGCTTTTCCTCACACGCTGGGTTTCGCTCAGCTCCATTCTTGCGAGTATTGCATTCCCGATATTCATCCTTGTCATCTTCAATGAGCCGGAAAAACTGTACAGGGTATTTGCCATAACAGTTGCCATGCTGGTGCTTCTTACGCACCAGAAAAACATCGGGCGCATTTTACGCGGCGATGAAAGCAAGGTGCCCATTCTCCGGCATCGCGACCGCAGGCGAAAGCACAGAAAGTGAATTAACATTCCTGATGTAAGCGCCCTCCTTTTTAAAGTATCATACTGTCGTTTTGGTATAATCATTGGTTTTTACACCCAAAATGCAATATCATGATACTACGCACAACCATATTTTTCCTGCTCGCCTCGGCGGTGGTGGCGTGCTCTACGAATCCCATTACGGGAAGGAAGCAGCTTAGCCTGGTTCCTGAACAGGAGCTGCATACCATGGCGAACAAGGAGTACCGGAATTTTCTTTCATCTCACCGCGTTGTTTCGCCGTCAGCGGACCGTGACGCGGCTATGGTGAGAAGGGTAGGACAGCGCGTTGCGAATGCCGTGACCTCATATTACCGCCAACAGGGACTTTCAGAAGCACTCCAGGGATATAACTGGGAATTCAACCTCGTCAATGATAAGGCTGCCAATGCATGGGCGATGCCCGGTGGTAAGGTGGTGGTGTATACCGGCCTTTTACCGATAACCCGTAACGAAGCTGCCCTCGCGGTCGTGATCGGGCACGAGATATCTCACGCTATTTTCCGCCACGGGAATGAAAGAATGAGCCAGGGTCTGGCCGCCCAGGGTCTTGGTACGGGGCTTTCTGTCGCGCTTGCCAATAAGCCCCAGGCAACACAGAACCTCTTTTACCAGGCTTTTGGTATCGGTGCCAATGTAGGTGTGCTGCTGCCGTTCTCCCGGAAGCAGGAACTGGAAGCAGACCGTTATGGCCTGATCTGGACGGCTATGGCCGGGTATAATCCCCGGGAAGCAGTCACCCTGTGGAAGCGGATGGAACAAATGTCAAACAACCAGCGTCCCCCGGAATTCCTGAGTACGCACCCAGCTGAGGGGCGCAGGATCCAGGAACTGGAACGGCACATGCCTGAAGCGTTAAAATATTACAAACCGGGCCGTTAAACCCGGGCTCCATCAGGCTGAAAATCCCGCCAATCAAGCACTGGCGGGATTTTTCTTGCCGTGGAACGGCCTTCCCACCGTATTTTTCCGTATCTTTGCACCCTGTTATCAGAGTCCCTCTCAGCTTTACTTAATAAAATCGTAAAATCAGTATGTCCCAAACTATTTTAGAAAAGCTACAGATCAAAAACGAAAAGAACATTCTGATTCAGGGCTTACCTTCTTCAATCGAGAAACAGTTTTGTAAGCTTTCTTTTGCCAAGAACCTGACGCCGTTACTGAGGACCCGCAAAATCGATTTTGCCCTCGTTTTCGCTGTCAGTGAGAATCAGTTGAACGGCATTTTGGACGACATCATGCCGGCCTTGAAAGAGGATTCGAAATTGTGGGTAGCTTATCCAAAGGTTACTTCAAAGATCACTACTGACCTGAACAGGGAAGGTAGCTGGAGTAAGCTGATGTGCGCCGAGTACGAGAGTATGGAACAGGTTTCTTTGGACCACGTCTGGCATGCCGTTTATTTCAGAAAGAACGGCGTACTGGAAGCCATGGCGATCGAAGAAGAAACTGTTATTAAAAGAAAGCCCAAACTGGCGGGCGTAAATTAACTGGAAAGGGTCTGGAAAGACCCTTTTCTATTTTATTTCCTTAGGTAATCATCAATATAGTTGCCGATCACGGATGTCAGGGTGGTCTCCCTTTCTTCATTGACATCGATCCATTTACCGGAACTGATGAGCTTCCGGATCCACAGGACGACGTTATTGTTCAGGCGGCATTGGTACACCCGCTCCATCTCATTGACAATCTTCACTTCAGCGGAGCTGAACAGGCCATACCATGGGTAATTGATGGTAAAACTGCTGCTATACCCTTGCGGGTTCAGGCTGTAGGCTTGATCCATGACAAACCATTTACAGATCTAAAGGTGGTTAATTGTCCAGGTTGGACAGGTAGTAACCCTCTTTATGTAAAACTGTTTTGTAAGGAATGGAGGTCAGCAGGGAGTCTTTCACCAGCTTTTCGACCAGTTGCAGCTGGTTGTCCTGATCACCGGACTGGGCTATAAGCTTCCAGCTTTCGATTTTCATCAGGGCTCTTTTACTGGTTTTAACGACATGGCGATCAAGCCATTCGGACCTTTCAGCAAGGTACAATTGATGGTTTCTGAAATAGGCATGCATAGGTAGAAGATTTTAAAATTGGTTGCTTTCGCACCCAAATTAAACAGAAATATTTCGAAAATCCTAATCCCTGCTCAACCCGGGGCCCGCAAAAAAAACACTCATTCATCTATTTGACAAAAAAAGACGAATGAGTGTAATCAGTATCTGTCTAATCTTATGCTAAAACTTCCGAAGCAGATTTATTGTACTCTTCGGTCAGTTTTTTCTGAAGCTCGAATGACATCGGCTGGTAGCTGTCAAAGGACATTTTGAACTTTGCCCGTCCCTGGGTGATCGAACGGAGGGAGGAGGAAAAGTCATGCATTTCAGACAGCGGCACCTTGGCGATGATCTTTTGGAAGTGTCCTTCCGTATCGATGCCTTCCACCATGCCACGGCGGCTCTGCAGGTCTCCCATGACGGAACCGGTCAGGTCCTCGGGACACAGCACCTCCACGTGGTAAATGGGCTCCAGCACCTGGGGATCCGCCTGTTGGAAGGCCTGCTTGAAAGCCATGATCCCTGCGATCTTGAAGGAGATATCATTAGAATCAACCGGGTGCATTTTACCGTCATACACGGAAACCCGCACGTCCCGCACGTAAGAGCCGGTCAGCGGACCTTCGTGCATTTTTTCCATCACACCTTTCAGGATTGAAGGCAGGAAGCGCGTGTCGATGGCGCCGCCCACGATACAGTTGTAAAACACCAGCTTTCCGCCCCAGTCAAGGTTGAATACTTCGCGACCGCGCACGTTCAGCCCATGTGGTTCGGGCATGCCCTCGTGGAACGGCTCGATGCGCATGTACACCTCGCCGAACTGTCCGGCACCGCCCGACTGCTTTTTGTGGCGGTAATTGGCCTCGGCGGTCTTCCGGATGGTCTCCCGGTAAGGTATCCGCGGACGCCCGAACTTAACAGCCACCTTGTGGAGGTTCTCGATCTTCCACCTGGCTACGGCCAGGTGCATGTCACCCTGGCAATGGATGAGGGTCTGCTTCAGTTCCGATGAAACCTCCACGTGCAGCGTGGGATCTTCCTCGCGCAGCTGGTGCAGTGCCTGCGCCAGTTTTTCCTCCTCGCCCTTGTTGACCGGCTCAATGCTGACGGTCATGTTGGAGCTTGGGAATTCTATCGGCGGCAGCTCGTAATTTTTACCCTTGATGTGCAGCGTATTGTTCACGTGTGTATTTCTGAGCTTCAGGGTGGCCCCGATGTCACCGGCTACCAGTTCGTTGACCGGAATGCGCTTGTTGCCTTCCATCAGGAACATCTGGTTGATCTTTTCCAACACGCCGTTCGCTTCATTCAAGAGCTCCATGCCTGTGCGGATGGTACCGGAATAAACTTTAAAGAAAGAAAGATCACCTACGTGGGGCTCAGAGATCGTTTTGTACACAAAAATGCAGGCCGGTCCTGACGCGTCGCA
>DASUVB010000533.1:0-2974 GCA_036373835.1 Flavisolibacter sp.
CTGGCAAAGAAACAGCAGCAGATCGAGTATACCCATATCGGGGACACGTTCATGGTAAGCGACAAAAAGCTGATCAAGAACATCCTGATCAACCTGATCTCGAACGCCATCAAGTTTTCGAGCGAATCGTCAACCATTCACGTGGTCAGCCACGTAAAGGAAACAGGAGCCGTGGTCTCGGTACGGGATGAGGGCATTGGTATTTCCAGGGAAGACCAGGAGCACCTGTTCTCATCTTTCTTCCGGGGAAAGAATGCCCTGAATATCCAGGGAACCGGCCTGGGGCTGCACATTGTAAAGCGCTACCTGGACCTGATGGGCGGGGAAGTGGCGCTGCACAGCGACCTGGGTATGGGAACAACCATTACATTTACAATACCAGTCAAATATTAACAGCATGGAAAAAACAATCTTGGTGATTGATGACAATAATGACATCCGGGAGAACACAGCGGAGATCCTGGAACTTGCCGGTTATAAGACATTTACAGCTGAAAACGGCAAGCGGGGTGTGGAAGTGGCTATGAAGGAAAAACCTGCCGTCATTGTATGCGATATCATGATGCCTGAGCTGGATGGATATGGCGTGCTGCACCTGTTGCGGAAAAACCCGGACACGCAGAATATTCCTTTTATTTTCCTGACGGCAAAGACCGAGCGGAGCGATTTCCGCAAGGGCATGGAAATGGGAGCCGATGACTATATCACCAAGCCATTTGAAGACATTGAGCTGCTGAATGCGGTCGAAATACGCCTTAAAAAAACGGAGATCCTCGAACAGAAATATGCGGCCTCCCCACAGGGACTTACCCAGTTCCTCAAGGACGTCAAAAGCACGGGACTGATCCAGCACCTGGCGGAGCAATACGATGTTGAGACTTATGACAAAAAACAGATCCTGTACCAGGAAGGCAAGCGTCCGCGCTTCCTGTATTATGTCATGAAGGGGAAGCTCAAAGGCTACAAGGTCCACGAGGATGGCAAGGAATACATTACAAACCTTTACAGCCAGGGGGATTTCATCGGCTATACGGCACTGATAGAGGATACCAACTATGACGACAGTACGACCGTGCTTGAAGATGCTGAAGTGATGCAGATCCCAAAGGACGACTTCCTTCAGATGGTGTACAGCGATATCAGCATCGCTTCCAAGTTCATCCACATCATCACCCAGAATGTCAAGGAAAAGGAAGAAAGGCTTCTGAACCTGGCGTACAGTTCTCTTCGCAAGCGGGTTGCCAGGGCACTGGTAGACATCGTTGGCAAGTTCGGCATCAAGGAACAGACCATGCCGATCGAAATTTCCCGCGAGGACATCGCGCAGTACGTGGGAACCGCAACCGAATCCCTCATACGTACGCTCAGCGATTTCAAGGCGGAAAAGCTGATCGATATAAAAAGCGGCAAGATCATCGTCAACAATGTGGAAAAGCTGAAAAACCTGCTGTACTGATCCGTTAAAAAAATCCCAACAAACCAGCTCTGTTTGAATGTCACGCTTCCTGGTGACAAATGTCGTGTCAAATCCTAACGATGATCATGATTAAGGGAAGCCTCCAGGCCTAGTTTTGGGCAATGGAAAGTGAAGTTGTCAATACCCTGCTGATCAGGAAGTATAACCAGCCGGTCCCGCGGTACACCAGCTACCCGACAGTGCCCTACTGGAATGAGGCTATTGAAACCGAGCGCTGGAGAGATAATTTCAAGACAAAATTCGAGGAGCAGAATGCCATCAACGGCATCAGCCTGTATATACATTTGCCCTTTTGCGAGTCCCTGTGCACCTATTGCGGCTGCAATAAAAAGATCACCACCAACCATAAGGTCGAGGATGAATACCTCCTGGTTATCGAGAAGGAATGGAACCTTTACCGCAAGCTGATGAAGCAGACGCCCATTATCAGGGAACTGCACCTCGGCGGGGGCACCCCGACCTTTTTCAGCCCCCGCAACCTGCAGCGGCTGATCAACATTATCCTGAAAAGCAGCATTGTTCACCCGAGGCATGAGTTCAGCATCGAGGGTCACCCCAATAACACCACCCGTGATCACCTGAAAGTGCTGTACCAGCTCGGCTTCCGCCGGATCAGCTATGGTGTGCAGGATAATGATCCCGTGGTGCAGCGCATCATCAACAGGGTACAACCTTTCGAGAATGTGCAAAAGGCAACGGAGATGGCCCGTGAGATCGGTTTTACATCTGTCAACTTTGATCTTATTTACGGGCTGCCCCGCCAGACGCAGGAGAGCATCGAAAGGACCATCAACGAGGTCATTTCACTGCGGCCCGACAGGATCGCGTTCTATAGTTATGCGCATGTTCCCTGGACCAGCCGGGCGCAGCGCCTTTTCGACGAGACTGACCTGCCATCTGCTGAAGAAAAGATCCAGCTGTACCTCAAAGGCAAGGAAATGCTGATGAAAAACGGCTACATCGACATCGGCATGGATCACTTTTCACTGCCTACGGACGAATTGTACAAGGCATGGAAACAGGGCAGGCTGCACCGCAATTTCATGGGATATACCACGCAGTCCACAAGCTTCATGCTTGGCCTGGGTGTGTCCAGCATCAGCGATACGGGCAACGCGTTTGCCCAGAACCATAAGGCACTGACCGATTATTATGCTGCTATCAACGAGGGCAGGCTGGCCGTGAAACGCGGGTATTTCCTGAGTGATGAGGACATTGCATTTCGCCGCTACATCCTTGATATCGCCTGTAAGGGACAGACCAGCTTTGCCGTGAAGGACCTGGAGGCGCTGGAAGTGTTCACGGTACCGGGCCTGAAGGACCTTGAGAAAGACGGCCTCGTGTTACTGGATCCGGCAGGCGTCAGGATCACACAGCAGGGTCACTATTTTATCAGGAATATTTGCAGCACGTTTGACCTGTACCTGCAGCGCAACGCCCCGGGCAGGCAGATCTTCAGCAAAGCGATCTGACAGGGTTATTCATCCTCCCCGAAAA
>DASUVB010000534.1:0-5125 GCA_036373835.1 Flavisolibacter sp.
TCAAAATATTTTCCCGAGGAAGGCTTAACAAAACGCCCGTTGATGAACAGGTCATAACGGTCCTTCAGTTGTATGTGGCTTTTGCTTTCAGGTGCCGGGGCATAGTCCCAGCCGGTATTGAAGACCAGCTTCGGTTCCCCATTATCTTTTTTAGCTGCCTGGGTATCTTTTACGGGTACTTTCTTAGATGTGGATGTCATATGTTATCGTGCCCGGCATTTGCCGCGCGAATGTTAGTCGATTGAAAAATAGTCGGCGCTCTGGTACATGCCGGTTTTCTCTTTCACCAGTTGCATCAGCACGTCGTTGGCAAGACTGCTGGCGCCAAAGCGGAACCAGTGGTTGTTCATCCAGGCTTCACCAAGCACCTCGTGCAGCATCACCAGGTAGTGCAGCGCGGACTTCGCTTTTGAAATGCCGCCTGCAGGCTTCATGCCGATCATTTTCCCGGTGCTGTAATAAAAATCGCGGATGGCTTCCAGCATGGTCAGCGTGACAGGCATCGTTGCCGCCGGCTGCACCTTGCCTGTGGAGGTTTTGATGAAGTCGGCACCGGCGTACATCGCGATGTCGCTCGCGCGCCGCACCTTATCCAGCGTGCCCAGTTCTCCGGTTTCCAGGATCACCTTCAGCCGCGCCTGCCCGCACGCTTCTTTGATGGCTGCGATCTCATCGAACACGAAGTTGTATTCACCGGCAAGGAAGCGCCCGCGCGAGATCACCATGTCAATTTCATCCGCACCTTCGTCAACGGCAAACCTGGTATCGCGGATCTTGACATCAGTGGCTGCCTGCCCGCTGGGAAAGGCCGTAGCTACAGATGCGATCTTTACCGGGGAACCCTGCACTGCTTTCTTTGCCACGCGCACCATCGAGGGATACACACAAACGGCAGCAACGGTGGGAAGCCCTTCATACACATCATGAAGGTGCCTGGCCTTGTAGCATAACTGCTGCACCTTGCCTGTTGTGTCTTTTCCTTCCAGTGTGGTCAGGTCGATCATGTTCAGCACCAGCTTCAATCCCTGGACCTTTGTCTCCTTCTTGATGCTTCTTTTCGTGAAGCGGGACGCCCTTTCTTCGGCGCCCACCTGGTCAACACGTGGCGACAACCTGAAGTCGGGGATCACCTGTCTTTCTGTAGCAACGCTCATATAATGATTTTCACAAAGCCAAAAGTAAAACTTATTTGGCGCCACGGCGGGTTTTGACCGTTACCGGTATCGTTAAATGATGGCGCGGGCGGGGTTTCCCGCCGGATGTGCTGGTGATCGACCGGGGAATATCCATCCGCACATCACATCGATGGGCATAGAACATGATATTTCGATAACTTCCGGAAAAAATAGGAAAATGATCATACGTACAGTCATGTTAGGATGGTGTGCGCTGCTTGCGGCCTTTGTGCAGGCACAGACGACATTCCCGGTAAATGGCGTGGCAGACCAGCGCAGCGGTCATTATGCTTTTACCAATGCCACCATCGTAAAAGATGCGGGGACCACCATCAGCAATGGCACGCTGGTCATACGCGAGGGACGGATCGTGGCTGTGGGTGCCGGGCTGAAAGTACCCCAGGGCGCGGTGGAAATTGACTGCAGGGGCAAGTATATCTATCCTTCCTTCATTGATATTTATTCGGACTACGGCATGCCGGCAGCTACGCCGCGCCAACCGGCAAGTACCGATTTCTTCGCCCGTTCGCAACTGACGACTAATACGAAAGGTGCCTACGGCTGGAACCAGGCTATCCGCAGCGAGACAGATGCATTCCGGGTTTTCGTGGCCGATGAAGCTAAGGCGAAGGCGCTGCGTGATAACGGGTTTGGCACCGTGCTGACACATGTGAAGGATGGTGTTGCCCGGGGTACCGGGGCCGTTGTGACGCTGGCCGCTGACAAGGAGAACTTCGTGATCCTGAAAGACCGGGCATCGGCACATTATTCCTTCAGCAGGGGCACGTCCACCCAATCGTACCCGGGCTCCATGATGGGTTCCATCGCATTGCTGCGCCAGACGTACCTCGATGCCAGGTGGTACAGCAACCGCCCGCCCAAAGAAGGCCTGAACCTGAGCCTGCAGGCGTGGAATAACAACCAGTCATTGCCTCAGATCTTCGAGGCAGGCGATAAATGGAATAACCTGCGGGCAGACCGGATCGGTGATGAATTTGGTGTGCAGTATATCATCAAGGGCGGCAACAACGAATACCAGCGTATTAAAGAAACGAAGGCAACCGGCGCCACCTTTATTCTTTCTCCAAATTTCCCGCAGGCACAGGATGTGGAGGACCCGAATGATGCACGTTTTGTGTCGCTGTCGGACATGAAGCACTGGGAACTGGCCCCCACCAACCTCGCTGCGTTCGAGAAAGCGCAGATCCCTTTTTGCCTCACCACTTCGGATCTCCGTGACCCGCGGCAGTTCTTCTCAGCTTTGCGCGTGGCATTCCAGTATGGGCTTACGGAACAGGCGGCACTGAACGCGCTGACTAAAACGCCCGCAACGATACTGGGAATTGCGGACCAGGTAGGAAGCCTCGAGGCAGGGAAGTTTGCGAACTTTCTCATCACTTCCGGGCCGGTGTTTGGTGAAAAAACGACCATATTCCAGAACTGGGTGCAGGGCACCAAATACGATGTAAAGGATGAACTGTTCAATGAAATGCGCGGCCGGTACAACCTGGTGCTGAATATGCCGGGTGGCCCCGTGAATTATGTGCTGGATTTCCGTTCATCAACAGCGGCAAGCCTCATCGGGAGGGATACCGTGACCTCTAAATTTTATTTTGACGGCCAGCAGGTGCGCATCAATGTAGCGCCGGAGCGCGGGTCGGAAAACGTATTGCGCCTGAGTGGCCTGGTCAGCGGCAGGACATGGACCGGTTATGGCGAGGATACAGCGGGCAGAAGCTTCACATGGTCAGCCACTTTCTCGGAAGCTGCGCGGGAACGTAGTGATAGCATCCGGAAACGTCCTGCAGGGCCTATTGGAACCGTAACGTACCCGATGCTGCCCTTCGGCTGGAAGGAAGGGGCCCGCCCTGTGCAGGAAACCATCCTGATCAAAAATGCTACGGTATGGACCAGTGAAAAGGAAGGCGTTTTGAGCAATACCGATGTGCTGATCCGCAACGGCAGGATAGCGGCCATTGGCAAAAACCTGTCGGATCCTTCGGCGCGCGTGATCGATGGTACCGGCAAACATGTGACGCCCGGCATTATCGACGAACACTCGCACATCGCCGCCTCATCCATCAACGAAGGTGGTCAGAGCGTTACCTCCGAAGTACGTATTGGGGATAACATTAACCCCGACGATATTAATATATACCGCCAGTTGAGCGGAGGAGTTACGACATCTCACATCCTGCACGGTTCTGCCAATACTATTGGTGGCCAGACGCAGCTGATCAAGCTGCGGTGGGGTGGCAATGACGAGGAATTGAAGTTCACTGACTGGCCGGGGCAGATCAAGTTTGCTCTTGGTGAGAATGTAAAGCGTTCCCCGAGCGCCATCGGCAATAATTCAAATAACAGCCGGTATCCCGACACCCGCATGGGCGTGGAGCAGGTGCTGGTGGACGCGTTCACACGCGCAAGGGATTACCAGAAAAGCTGGAAAGAATACGAAGCCCTGAAGAATAAAAAAGGTGTTGTGCCGCCCAGGCGTGACCTGGAATTGGAGGCGCTGGTCGAGATCCTCGAGAATAAACGTTTCATCACCTGCCATTCCTATGTGCAGAGCGAGATCACGGGTGCAATGCGCGTCGCCGAGCAGATGGGGTACCGCATCAATACGCTTACCCACATCCTGGAAGGCTACAAGGTTGCCGACAAGATGAAGCAGCACGGCGCCAATGCATCCACATTCTCCGACTGGTGGGCCTATAAGATGGAAGTGCAGGATGCGATCCCATACAACGCGGCACTGATGCAACGGGTAGGACTGAACGTTGCGATCAACTCAGACGATGCCGAGATGGCACGCAGGCTGAACCAGGAAGCAGCGAAGATTGTAAAATACGGCGGTGTCACCGAAGAGGAAGCCCTCCGCATGGTGACGATCAACCCGGCCAAAATGCTGCATGTTGACGATAAAGTAGGCAGCATCCGTGCCGGCAAGGATGGGGATGTAGTGGTTTGGACGGATCATCCCCTGAGCATTTATGCAAAAGTGTTGTACACGATCGTGGATGGCACTGTTTATTTTGACCGTGCAAAGGATGAGCTCCTGCAAAAGGAAGTGGACGCTGAGCGGAACAGGCTGGTGAAAAAGCTGGTAGGAGAAAAAAGAACAGGAGCACCTGTACAGCCGGCACAACCGAGCTACCAGGTGATGCATACGTGTCATGACCATGGGCATTCGCACGGGATTCTGGTGATTGATGAAGAGTGATGAGGTTTGCAGTTCGCAGTTCGCGGTTCGCGGTTCGCTGGAACTGTAAACTGTTTGCGGTTCGCGGTTTGCGGTTCGCCGGGTACTGTAGGCAAAACAACGCGGATTTTCGGGAAAAGAAGTGATGGTATTGGGAAAGCACACATGTTTATGATGGATAGTCGGGCTAGATTTATGACATGCCCGGTTTTAGTGTGATGGAAGAAATGGAAGTTTGGCAGGATGCCAGGCGCTTTTGTAAAAGTATCGGTGAGATGATTGATTCAGGCAAACTGAGACGGAATCAAAGCCTGGTAGACCAGATAGAAAGGTCTTCAGGTTCGGTGATGGATAATATCGCAGAGGGATTTGAAAGAAGTGGTAATAAAGAATTCATCCAGCACCTTCATTTCTCGAAAGCCTCCTGTGCAGAATGCCTATCTCAATTGTACCGTGCGCTTGACCGGGGGTACATTGGTAACGAGGAATTCGAGAAATTGTACCAGGAAGGGAAATTATTGCTGATGAAAATTCAAAAACTGATCAATTACCTCATGAAGTGTGAGTTTAAAGGACCAAAATTTATAAACAGGTAGCCAAAACCGCGAACCCGCGAACCCGCGAACCCGCGAACCCGCGAACCCGCGAACCGCGAACCCGCGAACCGCGAACCCGCGAACCCGCGAACCCGCGAACCCGCGAACCCGCGAACCCGCGAACCCGCGAACCCGCGAACCCGCGAACCCGC
>DASUVB010000535.1:0-6882 GCA_036373835.1 Flavisolibacter sp.
CGTGTACTTGGGCGTGTACTGCGAGCTTTCCTGGATCACCACCTTTTCAGGCTGGCTGTTTTTGAAGCGTTCCGTATACAGTGTATAGCAGCTTCCGAAAGCAAAGGCAAGTAAGCAGAAAATCGATAAATAGAACAGGAAAGCGGAGGAAGAAACCCAGTCGTGTGTGAAGTCACGGTCCTGGACCTTTTGCAATTCCTCGTGGTATTCCGCCTGACGATAGTCCATAGCACAATTTTGTGGTGCAAAAATAATGGTTGGGAACATTGGTCACAAAACATTCCTAAAGGCTCAGCTCCCGAAAAGTTCCCGGAATGTGCGCCGCTTCCGCACAAAATACTGCCAGGCAATATTGCCGCGGTAAACCCCTTCCAGGTTGGCAAGTGGCCGGCTTCCCCTTGCCCTCACGGCATGCTTTGAAAACATCCAGCTAATGAACGCCAGGTGCCCCCGTATGACGGCGCGGAATGTGCGGCCATTTCCCGACAGAAGCGACCTCACCGCGCTGACCTGGTCAAGGCCCATACGGAACGGGATCTTCCACCATAACTCGGACCAGGTGAGATTCTTGGCCAGCATGATCATATTGTTGCGAAAATTCAGGAAAGTTTTTCGTGCATTGCCCTGGGGAAGCATGCCGCCGCCGACATGATACACGATGGAGCGGGGCTGGCAGAACACGCGATAGCCTTCCAGCTGCATCCTCCAGCACAGGTCAATTTCTTCCTGGTGTGCAAAGAAGAAATTGTCAAAGCCACCCAGCTCATGGTACACATTGCTTTTTACGACAAAAGCAGCGCCTGAAGCCCAGAAAATCTGCCTGGGCTCATCATAACTACCGCTATCCTTTTCAACCGTATCGAATATGCGGCCCCGCGAAAACGGGTACCCGAAAGCATCGATCCAGCCACCTGCGGCGCCGGCGTATTCAAAGTGATCGGGCCTGTTGAAGGAACGGATCTTGGGCTGGCATGCGGCATTACGCTTATCCTGTTCCAGCAGGTCGATGATCGGCTCGAGCCATCCCGCCGTTACCTCTACATCGGAATTCAGCAGGGCATAGTAGTCAGCCTGTACCGACCGTAACGCTTCATTGTACCCCCGCGCGAAGCCATAATTTGCAGGGAGAGCCACCCGTTCCACCTGGGGAAAACCCGTTCGAAGTAATTCAACAGAATCATCCGTGGAAGCATTGTCAGCCACAACCACGCGAACTCCGGGATAGCTGGTGGTTAAAACAGCGGGAAGAAATTGTTCCAGGAAATGCCTGCCATTCCAGTTCAGGATCACAATGGCAACCGATGGTCCGTTCTGCCGGTTCATTGTTTCAAAAGTAATCGAAGCGACGTAGTTATTTGAATCCGCCACCCGTCAACCGTAAATTTCACGGGGCGTGGTTATATTAGCACATGTTTCAGCAAGTGTTCAACTGGCGTATTTTACTGGCACTGATCGCCATCCTGATCGTCAGCGGAACTATCTGGTATTCGTCCTACCTCGCCGAAAAGATCGAAAAAGAGGAGCGCCAGAAGGTGGAGGAATGGGTGGAGGCGACGTCGCTGCTCGCAAGCCCGTCCTATACCGGCGACACGCGGCTGAACCTGAAGATCATCCAGAACAATGATGACATCCCGATCATCGTCACCACTGAAAAAGACAGTATCCTCGAATCCATCAACCTCGACCCGGAGAAGATCCTGAATGATGAGAATTACCTGCAAAAAACGCTGGAGGAGTTCAAATCGCAGAACCGCCCGATCGTCTGGACCGATCCGTTCGATCCTTCCCGCACCAACCGGTATTATTTCGGCCATACGCGCCTGCTGGCGGAAGTGCGATACTATCCGCTGATACAGCTGTTCATCGTCGGCCTGTTCATCCTGATCACGGTGCTGTCGTTGCGGAGCAGCTACCGCTCCGCGCAGAACCAGGTGTGGGCGGGAATGGCCAAGGAAACGGCGCACCAGCTCGGCACGCCGGTGTCATCGCTGGAGGGCTGGGTAGAGATACTGAAAGAGACGCACCCTACGGAAAATTTTGTCCCGGAGATAGAAAAGGATGTCAGCCGCCTGAGGCTCGTGTCGGACCGCTTCGGGAAGATCGGCAGCACGCCGCAGCTCGAGGTCAGGAATATCATTGAGCAGGTGGAAAACATGGTCGAGTATATCCGCAAGCGTGCCGGGGGTAAGGTTACTTTCTACGTGGATACGCACGGGCGTACGCAGCTGCCTGTACGGATTTCGGCGCCGCTGTTCGACTGGGTGATGGAAAACCTGCTGAAAAACGCCCTTGACGCCATGGAAGGCAGGGGCTCCATCCATATTGATATCCTGGACGAGGAACAGCAGGTCATTATTGATGTTACGGATACCGGCAAAGGGATCAGCAAGCAGAACATCGGCCGCGTTTTCAGGCCGGGATTCACAACCAAGCGGCGCGGATGGGGACTGGGCCTGAGCCTGTCGAAACGGATCGTGGAGCAGTACCACAAGGGAACACTTTCTGTTAAACAGTCGGAGCCCGGGAAGGGCACCACATTCAGGATCGTACTTAAAAAATAGCCATACCCCGGTGACGAGGTAGCGCCGCAGATATTATCATTTACTTTACGATCCCGTTTGCCACAAACCTTATATTTGCATCCCTGATTGATGAAATCTACAGATTTTTTCAAGGGGCCCGGGTGGCGAAATTGGTAGACGCACCACCTTGAGGTGGTGGCGCTGGAAACGGCGTGCTGGTTCGAATCCAGTCTCGGGCACAAAAAGAAGAGCGGAGAAACAGAGCGAGAGCGATGTTTCCTCCGCTTTTCCTTTTCCCTCGCTCCCGCACTGTTACCCGCTCTAAAAACTACCGTATTAAAGACAGCCGTTCGAGGGATCTATTGTGGTGTTTTTCCCGTCATTTCCTGTTTGAATATCGAGTTTGCTTACCCGCTTCTAACTATTTTACTTCCCAGATCATTTCTAATGTTTTCCTTCGAAAATCTCGACGTCTATAGAAAAGCATATGAAGCCAACCAAAAAGTCTATCGACTACTCAAGGAAAACAAAACAATTGCATCATATACAAAAAATCAACTGGGTAGGGCAAGTCTCAGCATCATGCTCAATATAGCGGAAGGGAGTGCAAAGTTCAGCGACAAGGACAGAAGAAATTTTTACATAACAGCCCGCGGTTCTGTATTCGAATGTTCATCCTTGATTAATTTTTTATGTGATGAGCGTGAAATGGAGGCAACCTGGAAAGAAGAGCTGTGTTCTCGGTACGAAGAAATTTCTAAAATCTTGTTTACAATGATTAAAAACCTCGGCTAACTGGAAGCTTTCTATTTCCTTGATGATCGAATGATCGGCTTTAAACCATAAAATGTTGTCAAATCATCAATTATTCGGTTCGATGATTCTCCAATCCGGGGCACAGGAAAAAAGCGGGCGGTTGCCCGCTTTTTTCAATTTGAAAATTTGAAAATGTGGCAATTTGAAAATGCAGTATTCAGATTTGTCCCTATATGCCGCTCCTTAAGGTTTACGCAATTTGATCAACGTAGGTTTTCCCCAATCAGACAAAAACGTTGCAGGAGGAGAATAATCCCGCTTTAATTTTCAAATTTTCAAATTACCACATTGCCACATTATTACACGTCATCGTACACCCACAACAAGATCGGCTTGTCCGAGCGGTCGATGAGGGAGGCAAGGTGTTTGAAAAATGCCGTGGATACCATCGGGCAGCCGAAGCTGTTGCATAGTGGCCTGGGATAGATCTCCTCGTCGGGAACACCTTTGTAGGCATGCAGCACCACCGCCCTTTTGTAAGCATTCGAATTCGATGGTTGCAGGCCATGCAGCCGGTACGACTTGCCATACTGGCCCACATAGGAAACACCCACTTTGTAAATTCCGGTCGATGAGCATCCGCCGCCGGGGGTGTTTGAAAAGCGCGCCTCGGTCAGGAACCCCTGCCCGCAGCTTCCATGTGCCACAAGCCCGGAGGAAATGACGCTGTTTTTCTCCAGGTCATACACGAAAAATCTTTTCAGCCCACTTTGCATGCGCATGTCAACAAGAAAACAGTAGCGGGTGGAAAATCCTTTTGCCTGCGCATAAGTCCTGATGTTGCCCGCACGACGATCGATGGGAGCTATTCTTTTTGCTGTAGTCTGAACCGGCTGCTGCTTCTGTACCGGGCTGCACATCGTTAAAAGAAAAGCGGCTGCGCACACGGCCGCAGTTTTAACGGTTTTCATAGCGTTGGGTTTTCAGCAAATTATTCCCGCAGGCGTTAAAAACATAATTAGACAGCGTGAAAAACAGGCAGTTGCGTGTTGTTGTATAGCAGCGCGACAGTAATTGCCCTTAGGCTGTTATTAACCATGCCCGGGGATCGAAATACCCGTCAGGCGGCGGTACATTTCGGTGGCATATTCGTCGGTCATACTGCTCAGGTGATCGAGTGCGCTGAGGACTTTCTCGTAGGCTGAAGAAGCTTCCCGGAACTCGGTGAACTGGTACGGGATGAGCCGGAGCACCTTTTCCTCGCGGTGCGATGGGCGTTCGCTCAGCAGCGCCGGGACGAACAATTGCAATAAACCCGACATGACATTATATCCTGCGATCTCGATCTGTATCACCGTGTCATGGCCGTAGATCCGGCTGACGGAGATCTCCTGCACTGTCTTCAGCGCCTGGCACTGCCGCTCGATATTGTCAAGCAGCGTATCATTGAACGTTCCATCCAGGATATCCTGTTCATGCTGCATGAAAACACGGCTTGCTTCATTCACCAGCAGGTTGATGACGCGTGCGCGCAGGAAAGCGATGGCTTCGTTCGCGTCCTCGATCTGGTTGTAGTATTTGCTGGTGCGTTCAACTACGGATGCATCGATCTTCCCGATCACTTCCATGAACGATTCTTCCACTTCACGGCGCTGCAGGATGCCAAGCCGCTGCGCATCTTCCATGTCGACGATGCTGTAGCAGATATCATCGGCCGCTTCCACCAGGTAAACAAAAGGGTGACGCTTGAACACCAGCGGTTCTGCGGATTCCGGCAGCATGTTCAGCTCATCAGCGAGTTGCCTGATGGTGTCCTTCTCCGCCTGGAAGAAACCGTACTTTTTCCGGTGGCGGAAGCGCCTGTCAATGGCAACAGATTCGCAGGGGTATTTCAGGATGGAAGCAATCGTGGTGTAAGTAAGCCCGAATCCTCCGGCGAACCTGCCGCGGAAGCTGTGCGTCAGCACGCGGACTGCGTTGGCGTTCCCTTCAAACGTCGTCACGTCACGCCACTCTTTATCGGAGAAATAATCCTTCAGCGGCCGTACACCAATATGATCCGCAGCATGGTCAATGAAATAGGAGGAGATCGCCTTTTCACCCGAATGGCCGAAGGCCGGGTTGCCAATGTCGTGTGCAAGGCAGGCAGCTGCAATCACATTGGCCAGTTCGTACCGGTAAAATTCAAATGCCTCTTCATTGTTGTGACGGTAGCGCTCGCTGATCTGTTCTCCGATCATTTTCCCCAGCGATCGTCCAACAGAAGCTACTTCGAGCGAATGCGTAAGCCGGTTGTGCACGAATGAGGTGCCGGGTAACGGAAACACCTGTGTTTTGTTCTGGAGCCTGCGGAATGCAGAAGAAAAAATGAGCCGGTCAAAATCACGCTGGAAACCCGAACGCGGACCGGCAGGAATCTTGTCAGATCCAACTCTTTTGTGCGAGAAAATATTTTCAAACTGCATGCTCATGGGTGGCGCAAATGTACTGCACCCATGTGCAGAAATAAAAAAACCAGCCCACGGCTGGTTGGTTCGTTACACTTTCAGATACCATAGGACACCCAGCAGGGCAATCAGGAAAAAAATGGTGTCCAGCAGGTCTTTTCCATAATCTCTTTCGACTTGTTTGTGTTTCATAGCAGTACAATTAATGTTAACAATGCCATAGAACAATTGGATGCTATGATTTTTCAGGTACGGATACGGTATGATCAAAAGAGGAAGATGTCAATGCAGACAGGGTACTTCCGGGAAGTTCTTCAGCAGGGATTGGAACTGGTCGTAAACCTAGCATCCCGGCTGAAAAAATACAATCGGAAAACTACGATGCGGACGAATTATAACATTTCTAAACGGGGAAATCGCCACTATTGTGGAAAACTTTTGCAAATGGAATCGTAATACTACGAAACGTGCGGACGCGACTTACAACATATCATCATCCTGAACCTTGTATTTCTCGCGGATCTTGCGCATCACCTCGTCCATACTTGCGCGGTGGTCCTTTGGATCCCATTCACCCCGCTCCCATTTATCCAGCTCCATGTCGATATGTTTTTTCTGCAGACCCGTAAGCTTATCCACCAGCTCATCGGACATCTGCTTTTGCTTCTGGTAGAAATTCTTCCGGCGTTCGTGCAGCACTTCTTTTGATTTGCGGATCTCGTTCTCGTCTTCAGCCATCTGCAATAATTCCTCACGCGCAAGTGCAACATCATACGGACCTACGGGCATGATCAGCTTGGAGAGGATCGGGCCGATCTCGATCAAAATGATCAGCAGGGAAATGAGAAGGCTGGTCCACCACACGCTGGATTCCTCGTCGGCAAGATCGCTGAGCGCCTTGTTCCGCTCCAGGAAGCCCATATTGGCGATGGCCGTGGCCTCATACTGCTTTCTCTTCCCTTCCAGTGAATTCTTTGCATCCTGCAGGATGCTGTCCTGCGTTTTGATGCCGCGGTCCAGGTCTCTCAGCTCCTGTGCAAATTGTGTCTGGGCACCGGTCCATGCATCCATTTTCAACCGTGTAAGTCTTTCAATACCGCGCTGCATGCTACCGCCTGTTCCGTCCGCTTCCTGCACATAGGCCATCTGCAGGTTGT
>DASUVB010000536.1:0-4870 GCA_036373835.1 Flavisolibacter sp.
TTGGCTGAGGATTTTTAGTTTCGCCGCCGCCGTTAGTATCTTTAGATTCAACGGCCTTCGGCAAGCCCTGTCCGTTAGCTGTAACCCTTGCTGGCAGATCTTGAATAGCCTGGTTCACTTTGGGTTTCCTAAAGTCTTTTATGCGGATACTCTGCACCGGTGTCTCTGCATTTCGTGAACAATAGCTAATTACCTTTCCATTTACCTTTTGAAGGCTACAGCTAACACCGGCTTGCCGCAAGCCTGGAGACTGCTGGCGGCGGCGTTTAGGGGCCAAAAAGTTTGTTGTGCGCCGCCGCCGTGAGTATCTTTAAGTTCAACGGCCTGCGGCAAGCCCTGTCCGTTAGCAGCAAGCAAAGATCCCTAAAGCATGAAAGTTCTTATTATTTGTTTATTGACTTTTCTTGTAAAGATTTCACACGGTCAGACTGCTGACAATACGAGGCGTCTAAACGAAAACAATATATACTACCAAACTTTAACTCAATACCTGCAATTTGTAAAAGCAGAAGGGAGCAAAACTATTGATACAATCTTCCTTGAAGAAGCTGCAGACTTGCCGTAGCACACGAAGTGCAACCGAAATTTGCCTCCCTTAGGTGCACGTCGTCTATGAGGCAAAAACGTCATTTGCAGGACGCAATCCATTCATTCAACGTCCAACATTCAACATTCAACATTTAACGTTCAACATCCGTTTAGCTTATTTTTATCGCCCAATCAGTGTGGCATGAACATCAAGATCAGGAAGGCAGTCCGGGAAGACTGCACAAGAATATTGGAGCTCGTGAAAGAACTGGCAGCCTACGAACGTGCGCAGAAGGAAGTGACCGTAACGCCGGAGCATTTTGAAAAAAGCGGCTTTGGCAGCCGGCCGGTGTGGTGGGCCCTCGTAGCGGAGGTAGATGGCGTGATCCAGGGATTTGCCCTGTACTACATCCGCTTCAGCACGTGGAAGGGACAGCGCATGTACCTGGAAGACCTGTATGTAGCCGAAGATATGCGCGGCAAAGGCCTGGGGAAATTGCTGTTCGACAAGCTGATCCTCGAAGCCAGAAAGAAAAAGTTCAGCGGCATCATGTGGCAGGTGCTGGACTGGAATGCGCCCGCCATCAATTTCTACCGGAAGTACGATACCATATTCGACCCGGAATGGATCAACTGCGGGATCACTTTCAAGGAGGAATGATCAGCCGACACTTTCAGCCGAAACGTTTTTATTCACTTTGAGCACCAGTCCCTGTAACACCTTGCCGGGACCACATTCCGTGAACCGCGAAGCGCCGTCGGAGATCATCGCCTCCACGCATTGCGTCCACTTAACGGCACCGGTGAGCTGATCCACCAGGTTTTTCTTTATCTCCTCCTTATTGATAACGCCCCGCGCCACCACGTTCTGGTACACGGGACAGGAAGGCGTATTGAAATTAATGGCTTCAACGGCCTGCAACAATTCCTTTCTTGCGGGTTCCATCAGGGGTGAATGAAAAGCGCCCCCCACGGGCAGCACCAGCGCGCGCTTTGCTCCTGCGGCCTTCATACGCTCGCAGGCGATCTCCACGCCCCTGTTCGACCCCGAGATCACCAGCTGCCCCGGGCAGTTGTAATTGGCAGGAACTACCACTTCGCCCGTTTCCTCCTGCACCTGCCGGCATACTTCCTCCACCTTTTCATCGGCAAGGCCCAGCACGGCAGCCATGGTGGATGGATTGATCTCGCAGGCATGCTGCATGGCCTGTGCGCGGATGCTGACCAGCTGCAGGCCCACATCAAAGCCCAGGGTGCCGTTGGCCACCAACGCAGAAAATTCACCGAGCGAATGACCGGCCACCATATCGGGGCGGGCATTTTCAATGCTCCTGAAGGCGATGATCGAATGAATGAAAATGGCAGGCTGTGTGATCTTTGTCTGCCGAAGGTCTTCTTCCGACCCCGAGAACATCACATCCGAGATCCGGAATCCCAGGATCTCGTTGGCCTGTTCAAATAATTTCTTTGCAAAAGAGCTGTTTTCATATTGTGATTTTCCCATCCCCGGGAACTGTGCTCCCTGTCCAGGAAAGATATACGCATGCTTCATTTTCGTTCTTTTATGCCCTGCCAGCTGGCAAATATCCGTTAACTGGCCGAAAGCTCAAACTTCATCAGCTCAGCCGGGCAGCGATCAGCTTGAGAAATTCATTCCGCGTGACATGATTGTTCAGGAACTCCCCGTGAAAGGCCGAGGTAGTGGTTACGGAGTTCTGCTTTTGCACGCCCCGCATCATCATGCACAGGTGCTTCGCTTCAATGACCACCGCCGCCCCCATGGGCTGCAGGCTTTCCTGGATGGCGTTCAGGATCTGCGTGGTAAGGCGTTCCTGTACCTGCAGGCGGCGCGCATACACATCCACCACGCGTGCCAGCTTGCTGAGACCTGTAATGTATCCGTTCGGTATATAAGCAATATGCGCCTTGCCGAAGAACGGCAGCATATGGTGCTCGCACATGGAAAAGAGCTCGATATCCTTGACGATCACCATTTCGCTCACCGACTCTTTGAACCGGGCCGAGTTCAGGATCGCCACCGCATCCTCGCCGTAACCGTGCGTCATGTACTGCATCGATTTGGCCATGCGTTCCGGGGTTTTCTGCAGTCCTTCGCGCTCCGGATTTTCTCCCAGCAGTTGAATGATGTTTTTGTAACTCGCGATCAGCTCTTCTGTTGTTTCCTTGTCGAATCCTTCTTTCTTATGGTATGCCATGTGTGCTAATTAACAGGGTATTCTACAAAGTTGCGGGGCGTTTCAAACAGCCGGATGAACAGGTCCAGCTTCGCATCGATGTGCGGGCGCAGCAGGTCGTAGATGGTTACGGCAATATTTTCCGCCGTGGGGATCCGGTCCCTGAACTCCGGTACGTCAAGGTTCAGGTTGCGGTGATCGAGGCGCTCCAGCACCTGCTCCTGCACCAGGTCCGACAGCAGCTTCAGGTCCATGACAAAGCCGGTTTCGGGATCAATTTCTCCCGCCACCCGCACCTCCAGCTCGTAGTTGTGCCCGTGATAGTTGGGAAGGCTGCACTTGCCAAACGTGGCTGTATTCTGATCGTCTGACCATTTCGGATGAAACAGCCGGTGCGCAGCGTTGAAATGCTCGCGCCGCACCACGGCAACTTTTTTACCCATACCGCCAAAGGTAAGCAGCACGAAACAAACCGCCTGCCGTGGTCAGCATCCATACCGCGACGGCATCTTACATTTGAGGATGCAGATCCTGTTATGCGCCGCTACCTCGCTTGAAATTCAACCGCTCCTGCAGGGTTTGCAGGACCGGCACCGCCATATGGTGCAGGTGCTGGTGACCGGCGTCGGGATGACCGCTGCGACGTACGCATTGACGCGGGCTGTTGTTTCCCAAAGGCCCGGCATGATCCTGCAGGCCGGGATCGCCGGCTACCTCGATCCTTCATTGACACCCGGCATGGTTGTAGCCGTGGGAAAAGAGTACCTGGGGGACCTGGGTGTGGAAGAGCACCAGGGATTCCGATCGGTATTTGACCTGTCGCTGGCAGGACCCGATGATTTCCCTTTTACCGGTGGCGCCCTGGTCAATGACGGACCGGTGCTGGCAGACGCCGGGTTGCCGGTTGTGGATGGCATCACCGTGAACGAAATATCCACCAGCGAACAGCGGATCGGGTTTTACCGGGAAAAGTACCACGCATCGGTAGAATCCATGGAAGGCGCGGCGCTGCATTACGTGGCACTGTCTGAAAAGATCCCGTTCCTGCAGGTACGGTCGCTGTCGAACTTTATCGGTGAGCGCAACAAGGGCAACTGGCATATGGAAACTGCCCTGAAGAACCTGAACGAAACCGTTTTGCAACTCATTCAAAAACTGAATCCATGAAGCTGACCCTGGGATTTTCGCCCTGCCCGAACGATACGTTCATATTCGACGCCATGGTGAATGGAAAGATCGATACGGGTGAATTTGAGTTCGATGTGGTGCTGGAGGATATCCAGACGTTGAATGTGTGGTCGCAGGAGCAGCGGCTTGACATTACAAAGCTCAGCTTCCCCGCGTTCTTTTCCAGCCAGCACTACCGCATGCTGCGCGCGGGCGGCGCTGTAGGTAATGGTGTTGGCCCGCTGCTGGTGGCAAAGAAAATGGTGGACGTGCGCGACCTTGCGCACGCACGCATCGCGGTACCGGGCTTCAACACCACTGCCAATTTTTTGCTGACATATACTTTTCCAACGGCAGTGAACAAGGTGCCGATGCTGTTCTCACAGATCGAAGACGCGGTTGCGCACGAGGAAGTTGACCTGGGTGTGATCATACACGAGAACCGTTTCACGTACCAGCAAAAAGGCCTGCACCAGATCTGCGACCTGGGCGCCATCTGGGAGGAGCGCGAGCATTCGCCGATCCCCCTCGCCTGCATTGCCGCGCGCGATAACATAGACCTGCAGGTGCAGGATGCCATCAGTGCCCTCATCCGCCAAAGCGTGGAATATGCCTGGACCCAATACCCGGAAATCTCAGGCTACACCAGGCAGCACGCCCAGGCCATGGACGAAAAGGTCATGCGACAACACATCGAGTTATATGTGAATGATTATTCAAAGGACCTCTCCACCGCCATGGATGCCATTGAAAAGTTTCAGCAGATACATGCAACGCTCTTAAACGTTGAATGTTGAATGAACTGGCAATTTTAAATGCTAAATTCTAAATTTTAAATGAGGGCATTGAAATGTTGAATGTTGAGTGTTGAATGAACTGGCAATTTTAAATGCTAAATTCTAAATTTTAAATAAGGGCATTGAAATGTTGAGTGTTGAATGTTGAATGAGATGATGTACTGGAGGAATGTTCACTTTGCG
>DASUVB010000537.1:0-2970 GCA_036373835.1 Flavisolibacter sp.
TTGAACTGGTCGATCTGGGTGCGGAATGCCCTGAAACGGACTTCGATGAAGGTCGTCAGCGCGTCCAGGTTTTTTTGCTGAACGGCATTCTTTTCCGTCAGCGCGCGCACTTCCGTCATCAGCCGGCTGATACGGTCATAACCACCAAAGTAAGGTTCAAGGAACAATGAATCTTTAGTAAGCAAATAGCCGCGCTGCGCGGATTCGGCATCCTTGAGCGTTGACAGGATCTGTTCCAGCTTCAGCTTTACCAGGTTATTCTGGTTTACTTCGCGGTACGAATCATCGAGGTGCAGCACACGCTTGTATAATAAAAATGAGAGGGCAAATACGACACAGGTGGCAGTGGCGAATACGATTTTGGCAAGCTTGTTTGAAAAGGTCATAGCAGGTGGTTTTCCGGTGGATGTATGATACGACGGTCTACGGCACAAAAATTCACCTGGTCAGCAAACCCATCCTGATGTGATGTTTTATAGCAATAACTGCACCAATAAAGGACGTGGGCGTTTGAATTGAAACAGCGGCTACCGGCAGTTCCATTTACTGGTGCAGGCCGGGGCGGCCAGGCGTGGCGGGAGCAGCCACCAGTTCGGCTTCGTATACGGGACTGAAAAGGTAGATGCGTTTCGTTCTGACCTCCTCGCACCGGAAGCGCTTGCGTACCCGTTCGCCCTTGCGGAAGACCTTCCCATCGTGTGTACGGAACAAGACCCCGGTGGGAATGGACTCGACGAAGACCAGCGTTGAGGGCCGCGTATCGTACTTTTTGAGGGTCTTCAGCAGCTTTTCATCGGCACAACTGGAGGCCGCGGGGTCGTGGAGCGACTGCAAAAGCGCCTGGCGAATATCCGGGGGGAACACATCCCGCTCGATGAACTGCGCCAGCAGCTGCCCGAAGATCTGCTTCCATTCCCTTCCGTGCGACTGCACGCGGTTGCCGTATTTTTCAAACGTCAGCAGGTGGGCCAGCTCGTGCAGCAGGGTAATGAGGAAGGCATAGCGGTTCAGGTCCCCGTTCACGCTGATCCGGTGGTTCTGCGCGTGGGTGCGGTGCCGGTAATCTCCCAGTATGGACACGCGCTCCCGGGCTACGGTCAGGTGTACATGGAACTGGTGAAGGTAGGAAAGTACCGGCTCCATCGTGTTGGGTGGAAGGTAATCCTGCAGCCTGGAAAGTGGAGCTTCTCGCTTACTCATGCTTCTCATGCGGCTTGTTGCGCAGCAGCTTCATTAAAATAGATACTTCGATAAAGGTGTACACAAGGTACAAACCCATACAGGTGAACAGCGCCGGGCGGTTCATGGATTCACCCGACACCGAAACATACGCAAATACGGCAATGGCGCACAGGAACAATTTGATCATCATGCTGGAATACACGGAGCGCACGAACGCGTTCGGGTTGGGCTGGTGCAGCCCGCGCAGCGCCACGAAAAATGACAGTATCGTGATCAGGAAAAGGGCCAGGTTGCCGCCGATGAGCACATCCTGGTCGGCATTCCAGGCCCGCAGGCGGCTGCCCGCCACGAGAAATAAAGCATTCATCAAAATAAACAGCAGCACAACAGGCATGAACAGCCTACCCCTTTTGATCATTGGTTGGTTTTCGTTTCGACGTTTCTTTTATCAGTTTATAGATCATGGCGATAATCACTATTAATGGCAACACCCACGCCAGCACAGGCATGGACACGTGCAGGCGCTCGTCGATCTTCATCCCCGCAAAGACCGCCAGGCCCAGGCCGACGAAGATCTGCGTTCCCAGCCCTGCATACCGCAGCAGTTCATTGCTTTTATTTTGCCTTGGCTGTGACATCGGTCTCCATCAGCACCACGCTGCCACTGGTATTTGTTTTGTTCTCCACTGTGCCCATTTTGCACTGGCCATTGAACGTGGCGGAGGGGTCGATCTGCAGCGTTACCGCAGACAGGTTGCCCTGCACATTGCTTTGCGCGCGCAGCTGCAGCACTTCCTTCACTGTAATATTTCCCGTAACCCGACCCGTGATGTCGGCCTGCACACCTTCAATATTGCCTTCGACAAAGCCGGATGGACCAACAATGATCTTGGAGGAACAACGGATGTTCCCGTGAACGGTCCCGTCAATTCTGAGGTCATTATTGCTTTGAACATCGCCCTGCAAAGTGGTGCCGGCACTGATCAGCGTTGCGCTGTTGGGAGTACTCTTGTCGAGTGTACTTTGGTTTTTTTCTTTCTGGAACATAGGAATGGTTTATGGAACAAGATAATCAATCATTTGAAAAATCTTCCTTCGGCACCTCCAAAGCGGTAGTGTCGAGCTTCAGGTCATCGCCGCCCATCACCCTTTTGAGGCCCTCGATGTACTGTCCCTGGTAGGTCACCTGCTTTTCCAGGGAGTCCGTGACATATTTCAGCTGCCGGTATTCCCGGTCCGCGCGGGCGTTCCCGTACCCCGGGATATAGTACTTCAGGGGGGTGAAAACGATCAGCGCCACAGTAAGCCCCACCAGCAGGACAAAAATGGTACTGAAGGCGATGTATACGCTCATCCGCGACAGCTTGAAAGTCACTACTTCCTCGTAGGTGTCGTCGTTCATGATCACCAGCCGGTATCGGTGGCGCAGTCGCTGGAGCGTGGTACCAGCATCCATTGCAGGCATAGGTTCTGTTTGCGGCTAAGGTACTGAAACGCAAATTCCGTGAAAGAATTGCAGGTTTTTTACGAAAAAATGGGCTTCCTCCCATACTAAAATCTTTGAATTTCAGTTTATAACATCTTAGTTTGCGACCTGAATGAGATTACGCTGCCATTTTCTGCTGTGCCTGTTCATACTTTCAAGCGTATGTCTCAAGAAAACCTATGCCCAGATGGGCTTTGACCTGGATATCCGCAAGCCGGAACCCTACCAGGAAAGACTGCTGAAGGCTGAAAAAACGCCCACCGACAAGAAGCTCAAGCGGGGAAAAAGGCTGTTCCAGAACA
>DASUVB010000538.1:0-6322 GCA_036373835.1 Flavisolibacter sp.
GCCTCCGAAATCCCGGAGGTCCACATCTGCAGGCTGCGCAAATTTTGACAGGTTCACAACAACCAGCAAGGTTTCGTTTTGCCAGGTCCTCGTGAATGCCAGGATCTTGGAGTTCTCTACGTGCAGGAATTTCATATCTCCGCGGCTGAATGCCCTGAAATTTTTGCGCATGTTGATGATGCGCTTCATGAACCAGAACAGGGAGGCTGTGTTGCGACGTTGCATCTCTACGTTTACGGCCTCATAATGATATTCGGGATCCAGTATCACGGGGAGGTACAACTGTTGCGGGTTGCTGTCAGAAAAGCCTGCATTCCGGTCCGGCGACCATTGCATCGGAGTGCGTACGCCGTCGCGGTCACCAAGATAAAAATTATCGCCCATGCCGATCTCGTCGCCATAATAGATCACGGGTGTGCCCGGTAACGAGAACAGTAATGAATTCATCAGCTCGATCTTCCTGCGGTCGTTATCCATCAGTGGTGCCAGGCGGTGGCGGATGCCCAGGTTGATGCGTGCCTTTGGGTCTTTCGCGTACACTTTGTACATGAAATCACGCTCCTCGTCTGTCACCATCTCCAGGGTCAGTTCATCATGGTTGCGCAGGAACATGGCCCACTGGCATGTTTCAGGGATCGCCGGGGTCTGGTCAAAAATATCGGTGATCGGGTAGCGGTCCTCCCGCTGCAGCGACATGAACATGCGCGGCATGACCGGGAAGTGGTAGTTCATGTGGCACTCATCACCATTCCCAAAATAGGAAGCAGAATCTTCCGGCCACATATTCGCTTCCGCGAGGAACAGTGTTGCAGGGTATTTTTCGTCAATATGGGCACGCAGGCGCTTGAGGAACGCATGTGTTTCCGGCAGGTTTTCTCCATTGGTCCCTTCGCGTTCGTACAGGTAGGGGACCGCGTCCAGCCGGAACCCGTCCACGCCCATTTCACACCAGAAGTCAATGATCCTGAATATTTCATCCTGCACCATCGGATTGTCGTAATTCAGGTCGGGCTGGTGGTGGAAGAACCGATGCCAGTAATACTGTTGTGCAACGGGATCCCACGTCCAGTTAGAAGCCTCGAAATCCTGGAAGATGATCCGTACATCCCGGAAGCGGTTTGGATCATCGGACCATACGTAATAGTCACGCTCCGGGGATCCCTTCGGCGCCATGCGTGCGCGCTGGAACCAGGGGTGCTGGTCCGAAGTATGATTTATGACGAGTTCCGTGATCACCTTGAGGTTGCGCGCGTGCGCCTCTTCCAGGAATTCCCGGAACTGTTCCATGGTGCCGTACCTCGGGTTAATAGTGTAGTAATCCGCAATATCATAACCGTCATCCTTAAGCGGAGATGGGTAAAAGGGAAGGACCCAGATGGTGTTGACGCCCAGCTCCTGCAGGTAATCAAGCTTTTCAAGAAGCCCCTTGAAATCTCCAATGCCGTCGCGGTTGCTGTCGCGGAACGCCTTGATATGGAGTTCATAGATGATCGCGTCCTTGTACCAGTGCAGCTGGTCGTCTAAAACTGAGCCTGTCTTGTTCATATGCTGTTCTTTCAATCCGGGTGATGTCAATCTACACTAAAATTTTGTACCAAATCTGACACGGGGCGGTCCTGGTGCGAAATACTGACAGGCGCCTGTCCCAACATCCGCGCTACCATTGTATTTTAGCCATATGGCAATCCTGATCTCCAACATTCATACGCTCGTGAATACAAGGGAGCACCATGCCCTGCTGCGTGGAAGCCAGCTGAAGCACCTGCCGTGCATTCATGATGCATATGTCATCGTTGAAAATGAGGAGATCGCTGAATATGGCCCTATGCGCGACCTGGGGCGCGCGCCTGGTGCTTTCCGGGAGGTATTTGATGCGGCGGGGCGGTTCGTGCTGCCTGCATGGTGCGACAGCCACACCCACCTGGTTTTTGCCGGCAGCCGCGAAAATGAATTTGTAGACAAGATCAGGGGCCTGAGTTATGCTGAAATTGCTGCAAAAGGCGGTGGTATCCTCAATTCCGCCCGCAAGCTGAACGAAACGTCCGAAGAGCAGTTGTTCAATGAATCCTACCGGAGGCTGCAGGAGGTGATGGCACTGGGCACGGGCGCCATCGAAATAAAAAGCGGTTATGGGCTTACGGTAGAGGGCGAACTGAAGATGCTGCGCGTGATCAGGCGCCTGCGCAATTCCGCCAGGATCCCGGTAAAGGCGACTTTCCTGGGCGCGCATACATACCCCGCGCGGTACCGCGAAGATCATGAAGGTTATATCCGCGAGATCATTGATGACATGCTGCCGGTTATCGCGCATGAAGAGCTGGCCGATTACATTGACGTCTTCTGCGAAAACGGCTTTTTTTCCGCGGAGGAAACGGAACGCATCTGCCGGGCCGGCATGCAACACGGCCTGAAGGCAAAGATCCATGCCAACCAGCTGAGCCTGTCTGGTGGAGTGCAGGCGGGTGTAAAGCTGGATGCCATTTCGGTGGATCACCTGGAAACCATGGACGAACAGGCAATAGAATCACTCGCAACATCTGCAACCATCGGCACCCTGCTGCCGTCCGCCGCATTCTTCCTCCGTATGCCGTACCAGCCTGCGCGCCAGCTTATCGACAACAATTGTGCGATCGCACTTGCAAGCGATTATAACCCCGGGTCATCGCCATCCGGAAATATGAACTTTGTCGCTGCACTCAGTTGCATCCAGATGAAGATGCTGCCGGAAGAAGTCATCAATGCTGCTACCATCAATGGCGCCTACGCCATGGAAGTGGAAGATGAGGCGGGAACCGTCACCCGGGGGAAGAAGGCCAGCCTGGTCATCACCAAGCCGATACCTTCGCTCACTTACCTGATGTATGCATTTGGTAACAATCACATAGATCGCGTGATGCTTGCGGGCGAATGGGTGTCTTGATTTGTTTCGGTATTTTCATGGTTTATGAGTACAGAACTTCTGCTGATCATACTCTGCAGCCTCGTGGTATTATCGTACCTGTTCTCCGTACTCAGCAGGGTTATCCGCATCCCTTCCGTTCTGCTGCTGCTGTTCGCCGGCGTGGGTTTCCGGGCACTGGCTGATTATTACGAAGTCTCCTTTCCGCTGCCATCGTCCATCGTTGAAGGCCTGGGGGTAGTGGGCCTGATCATGATCGTGCTTGAAGCAGGGCTTGACCTCAAGATCAACCAGCAAAAGCTGCCGCTGATACGCGATACCTTTTTTGCGGCACTGATCCTCCTGGTATTGTCCACGGCGATCATCACGGCTATCCTTTATTTCTGGCTGAAGGAGGATGTTACCAGCTGCATCGTGTACGCCCTGCCGTTGTCCATAATGAGCAGCTCCATCGTGCTGCCCAGCCTTCATCACCTGACCCGGCGAAAAAAGGAGTTCCTGGTCTACGAGGCCTCTTTTTCTGACATCCTGGGGATCATGCTGTTCAATTATTTCACGGCGAACGAGATACTCACGGCAAAGTCGTTCGGCCTGTTCGGTGTCGGTATCATCGTGGCGATCGCGCTCTCGGTCATAGTATCATTGCTGCTGTTCGTGTTGCTGACGAAGACCCGCATGGAGATCAAATTTTTCCTGGTGTTTGCGCTCCTGGTGCTGATATATTCGGGGGGGAAACTGGCGCACCTGCCGTCGCTGCTGATCATTCTGGTGTTCGGTCTGATGATCAACAACTGGGAAAATCTTCCGATACCGAAACTGGTGGCGCGGTTCCCGATGCAGCAAATAGAGCCCATCCGCGAATTCCTGCATTCGATCACGGCGGAATCGTCCTTCCTGGTTCGTACGTTCTTCTTCATCCTGTTCGGTTTTTCCATCGAACTGTCACTGCTCAACAGTATGGAGGTTGTGGTGGTCGGAAGCGGCAGTGTGCTGGCCCTGTTTCTCATTCGCCTGGTCTACCTGCGTTTCTTCTTCAGGACACAGGTGTTCCCCGAGGTGTTTTTCATCCCACGGGGCCTGATCACCATTGTCCTTTTTTATAAAATTCCTGAAGCATTAAAACTCGCTACATTTAACGACGGCATCCTGTTCTTCATTATTTTGTCAACCGGTATCATATTGTCTGTCGGAATGATGTTTTACCGCAAACAGAATGACGAAGTCATCGAGGATCCGCAATTTGCTGAACGAAAAGATATATTATGAAGCTGACCCATTTCAGGCCGTATAGCAAGCAGGATATCCTGTCGCTCGTAAACCTTCGCCGTTATGAAACCAAGCTGGGCGAACGCGTACAGGTATTATCCGATACCAGTGAAGTGCCCGAGTCCATAAAGGGATTGCGGGCAAGCTATGTGATCATAGGCATCCCCGAGGATATCGGTGTGCAGGCCAATTACGGGACCGCAGGGACCAGTACGATGTGGATCCCGTTCCTGCAATCTTTCCTCAACATTCAAAGCAATGATTTCCTGGCAGGCGAAGACGTAGCCGTCCTTGGCCATTTTGATTTCGGCGACATCCAGTATCTCATTGACAAGAACGCCCAGGACCAGGAAGAGAAAGTAGAGGCGTACCGCCATGCCGTCAATACCATAGACGAGGAAGTCGAGGGACTCATCAAGGCGATCGTGTCGTCCAATAAGATCCCGATCGTAATTGGTGGTGGGCACAACAATGCGTACCCGCTGATCAAGGGTGCTGCCAAGGGACTGAACCAGGCGCAGTTCATCCCGATACCACAGATCAACTGCCTGAATCTCGATGCGCATACGGACTACCGCCCCAGTGAGGGCCGCCATAGTGGCAATGGCTTCCGGTACGCCGAGGAAGATGGCTTCCTGCTGAAATATTGCGCCGTGGGCATTCATGAAAATTACCTGCCGCAGAATGTCTGGGTTGACATTGTAAACAATCCATTCATGGACTGCATCACGTTCGAAGACATTTTTATTCACGAGAAAAGGACCTTCCGGCAGGCCGTTTCCCATGCGATAGAATTTACATCAGACAACTATTGCGGCGTGGAGCTGGATCTTGACTGCGTGGAAGATATATTATCCAGCGCTGCTACGCCCACCGGCATTCAGCCCATTCACGCCCGCCAGTACCTGAACCTTTGTGCGGCGCATGTCCGCGCGTGCTATGTGCATATTTGTGAGGGCGCTGCAAAACTGGTCAATGGCAGAACGGCCGAGATGACCGGGAAGCTGGTCAGCTACCTGGTGAGTGATTACATCAAAATGCACAAGGGCTAGGCTGACAATTCTTCTTCAAGGCTCATGATGCTTTCGAACAGTTTTTCGTACTGGCTGTTCACCGTTTCAAATTCGCGGACCGACTGCTGGTAGGCAGCTTCTGTCTTCCTGAAGGTTTCCGGGTTCGCGTATGTGTCGGGCGCCGACAGTTGCTGTTCCAGCTCGGCCTTTTTCTGTGTGAGCGTGGCCAGTTGCTGCTCAATTTTCTGGAATTGCTTCTGTTGCTTCTGCAATTCCTTTCGAAGTGCGGACTTGTCGGCCGCATTAGCTGTTGCAGATGCCGATGCCGATGCGGGAGCGGCGGTGGCCTTAGTTGCCTCCTTTGCTTTTGGCTTAGATGCTGCTTCCTCCGGTCTTTGTTGTGAAGCCCGCTCGTTCCACGCCACCCATTCCTCGTAATTCCCTTTGAATTCACGGATGCGGCGATCCGTGATCTCCCAGATCTTGTTGGCTGTTTTGGAAATAAAATAGCGATCGTGACTAACCAGGATATAACTGCCCTCATAGCGGTTCAGGGCATCTACCAGGAGTTCGGTTGAATGTATATCCAGGTGGTTGGTCGGTTCGTCCAGCAACAGGAAATTCGCCTTGGAAAGGATCGTTTTTGCAAGCGCGACACGGGCTTTTTCCCCGCCGCTCAATACCCTGATCTTTTTATCCGCATCGTCACCGCTGAACAAAAAACAACCCAGCAATGTTCTCAGTTCGAGCTCTGTTTTTTTCGAGCCGGCTTCCTTCATTTCTTCCAGGATGGTGTGGTTCAGCGTCAGGGCCTCAAGCTGGTGCTGCGCATAGAACGCTGCATCCACGTTATGACCCCATTTCCTTTCTCCTTCGAACGTTTCCGTGCCTGCAATGATCCGCAACAGGGTTGATTTTCCCTTGCCGTTGGCCCCGATCAGCGCGATCTTGTCACCGCGGTCGATCTCGGCGGAAGCATGCTCCAGGATTTCGATGTCCTTGAATCGTTTGGACACATCCTTCAACTCCACCAGCACGCGCCCCGGGGTTTTGTCAATGTTGAAATTGATGCGGATATTCGGTCGCTCGATCTCTACATCCTCGATCCGGTCGAGCTTCTCCAGGCGCTTCATCGCGCTTTGCG
>DASUVB010000539.1:0-12542 GCA_036373835.1 Flavisolibacter sp.
CCTCGTTTTCTTCAACGAGGACCTGCATTGACCTGCTCTTCGACAAATGCATACAGGTTGAAATGATTGCGCGCCACCTGCTCGCCAATGCGTCGCTGCAGCTCGTCCTTTGAAATATGCCGCATCCTGCGCTGCCGGATCAGGTAATACGCCTTTTCCGCCAGGAGCCACGTCCGGCGGTGATGGTCATCCACCGAGTGATTCCTGATAGCCTCGTACAACAAGTCAATTCCCTTCTTTTCGCTTGCAATGGTTTTAATGATCGGTATCTCGACCTGGTGGTTGTGAAAGGCTGGTGCCAGCATCTGGCGCAGGTACTTGATGAAAAGGTCTGCGCCGGGCCGGTCGGCCTTATTGACGACGAAAATATCGGCGATTTCCATCAGACCCGCTTTCATGGTTTGCACTTCGTCACCTCCTTCCGGAACCATTACCACCACCGTGGTATCTGCCAGGCCGGCAATTTCAACTTCGCTCTGTCCCACGCCCACGGTTTCTATGATCACGTAATCATAGCCGGCTGCTTTTACCACATCTGTGATCTCGATGATGTGCGGGTGCAGGCCTCCCATGGACCCGCGCGTTGCCAGGGAGCGGATGAATACGTCGGGATGCGTGTACCAGGCGCTCATGCGGATCCGGTCACCGAGCAGCGCGCCCAGGTGAAAGGGAGATGAGGGATCCACGCACAGCACGGCCACCCTGCTTCCCTGGTCAATGAACGCACCGATCAAAGCATCCACCAGGGTGCTTTTCCCGGCACCCGGCGGGCCGGTAATCCCAATGACGCGTGCCGGTAATGATGATGGCAGTGACCGCAGCAGCTCGCGATGACCTTCGCTTTCATTCTCGATCAGCGAAATGCACCGAGCGAGCGCTCTCGTATCTCCTTTTTCCAGATCAGAAAACAATTGTTGCCACATGAATGAGTGAATGTTGTAGGTTTACCCGCCACGATCGTCACCTGGTGAATCCGCACAAAAATATAGGTATTGTTGCAGCGCACAGCTGGCGCATTCATGCCATCTTTATCCTGCTGCTGTTATCCCTGGTGGCGCTGTTCTATTCACGAGCGCTGTTATCCATTACCATGTTCGGCCTGTTCGCGGTGACCGTGTTCCACCGCCACGTGGGCGAACAACTGAAAAATTTCACCCGGAACCCGCTGCTGCTGGGGATGTCGTTCCTGTTCCTGATCCCTTTTATCAGCGGGTTGTGGAGCGCCGACCAGGAGGAATGGCTGAACGTCATGCGCGTAAAGCTGCCGCTGCTGCTCACACCCATTGTGTTTGCGTGCAGGTGGCGGCTGTCGGAGCAAAAATGGCGGTACGTAGGCTTCCTGTTCATCGTACTGACGGTGATCGCCACGGGCTGGAGCCTGCTGCAGTACCTGCGTGATATGGAAGAAGTGCACGAGGGATACCTGCGCTCGAAGATCATCCGAACACCCCTTGACAATGATCACATCCGCTTCAGCTGGATGGTGAGCATGGCCATCCTTCTTTGCCTGCTGTTCATTCATATTGTACCGGCAAAGCTTACACGCTGGCTGATGGGCGCCGCCGCACTGTGGCTGGCCGCCTACCTGCACATCCTTTCCGCGCGGACAGGCCTCCTGACTTTCTACATGGTGGTGATCATCTACTCGCTGTGGTTGCTGTTCACAAACCGCCACCGCAAACTTGCCGCCGCAGGCATCGTATTACTGGTGTTGCTGCCGCTGCTCGCCTGGATGGTGCTGCCAACATTCCGCAACCGCATCCGGTACATGCTCTACGACATCTCGCATGTGCGGGCGCAGACCTACCTGCCCGGCTCGAACGACGGGAACCGCATCATGTCGCTGCGCGCGGGATGGAATATCCTCGCAGAACATCCATTTGGCGTGGGAGCCGGCGATGTCAAGGGCGAAGCATACCGCTGGTACGACAGGAATATTCCAGGCATCCTTCAAAGTGATAAAATAGAACCAAGCAGCGAATGGCTCATTTACGGCGATGCAGCAGGTTGGCCCGCTGTGCTGCTGTTTACGATCATCATGCTTATTCCCCTGTTGTTGAAAAACATCAGGCACCGCGTATTCTGGATAGCGCTCAACATTACCGCGGCTTTTTCCTTCCTGTTCGACATCGGGCTGGAGGGTCAGTACGGCGTATTCCTGTACGTGCTGCTGGTGGCGTGGTGGTGGAAATGGTTTACAGATGAACCTGGCGATGGTTACTTTCCAGCCAGTAGTTCGTCGTACACGCCGTGATATTTTTCGGCGGCTTCCATCCAGCTGAACGACGCGGCACGGGCGCGTACCTGCTCCTTCCTGTTGCCTGCTTCAAAATTCTCCAGGCCTTCCTTCAATACCTGCTGCATGGTTCCCGGCTCAAACGATGTGAAATAGTACGCAGCATCTCCACCCACCTCCGGCAGGCTGGTGCAGGTTGACAGGAATACAGGCTTCCCGAAATACATGGCTTCAACCACGGGCAGCCCGAAGCCTTCTGCGATCGAGGGAAACACGAATGCCGTGCAGTGCGACAAATACCATTGCTTGTCGTTCTCGCCAACAGGGCCTGTGAAGATCACGCGGTCTGCTACACCATGCAGCGTTGCTTCCTGCCTAATCCGGTCCTGGTAGGCCCGGCTCTGCATAACGCCGGCGATGACCAGGTGCATGGAATTTCCAACCAGCAATGCCGGCAGCACGTGAAAATTTTTCTTATCCGTTACGGCGCCCAGCGTGAACAGGAAGGGAGCCTGTGGCACATATTGCGGCAGCGCCAGTTGCGGCATTGGCTCGATGTTACACCCGTTATGAATCACGGCCCGTGGCTTTGATCCCAGCGAAAAATGCTGCTCCACATCTCTGAGTGTGTAATCAGAAATCGCGACGATGTAATGGGAGCGGTCAATTTTTGCCTGCAATTGTGCGGCGAACCGTTTTTTCTTCACATCGGCTTTCGATGCATCGTGGAGGTAATTGAGGTCGTGAATGGTGAGAACCACCTTCAGATCCGTGGATCGTGGAAAGTAATCGGTATCCTGGTGCGTACAGTGCCATACTGCAACATTGTTCAAAGAGGGAAACAGGTACTTGTGAATGCTGCGCTGGTACAGGTAGCACTGGTCCTCCCCGAAAATACTTTTCAACGCAGCGGGAAGATAGAAGCACAGACGGTGTTGTGAAATTGCAGTCCGGATCAGCGCGCGTGCCAGGTGATCGCAGTAGTGATACAGGCCGGTGAACGGGTGCTTCATCCGCTCACAATCGACCATTATGGTTCGGTGTTCCTGCACGAAAGGCGCAAAATATTCATTTCGGCTAGCGGATAAAAATGTTTTTTTGCAGTCATGGGCCACGCGATTTCAGCTGTCATCATCTGCAGGAACGAGGAACACATCATCGGCAGGACCATCGAAGCTGCCGCTACCGTGGCGGATGAGATCGTGGTGTACGATACTGGAAGCACCGACCGGACCATGGAGATCGCAACCCAGCTCGGGGCACGACTGATCCGCGGCCCATGGGAAGGGTATGGCATCTGCAGGCAGAAAGCGATAAGCGCCGCCGGGAACGACTGGATCCTGAATATTGATTCCGATGAAGTGATCGATGCGCAGCTGCAGCAATCCATCCGGCAACTCCGGCTGGACGACCCGAAAAAAGCGTACAGTGTGCGCTTCACAAATTTTCTTGGCTCATCCAGCCTGAACTGGGGTGAGTTCGGCTTCGACGCACACGTGCGCCTGTTCAACCGGCAGTATGTTGGGTGGAATGACGGCACCGTGCACGAAAAGCTGATCGTTCCCGCAGATGTGGAGGTAGTGCGTCTGCGCGGCAGGATCCTGCATTTTACCATGAAGGATACTTGCGAGTTCGTCAATAAATCTGTGAACTATGCGCTGATCAACGCGGAACAATATTTCAGTAAGGGAAAGAAGGCAAGCTGGATTAAACAGTTCCTGGCCCCCCCGGTCATGTTCCTGAAATATTATATTCTCCGGCTTGGTTTCCTGGACGGATGGGCCGGGCTTTTTGCGGCCAGGATGGCGGGATTGTACACCTACCTGAAGTATACAAGGCTGCGCGAACTGTGGACGCAGGCAGGCGCAAGGCGTTGACTTTTCTTCCATAAATTAACTGGCATTTATCATTGCCGGTATGCCCCGGTTGCACCAAATTTGCAGGCAGATCGCTATGACCAATTTTGTCCCGATATTCCCGCTTGGCATTGTTGTTTTCCCTGGTGAAGACCTGAACCTGCACATCTTCGAGGAAAGGTACAAGCAGCTCATTACCGAATGCTACAAGGAAAAAAAACCGTTCGGCATCCCCGCGGTGATCGACAACAAGATGCAGGACTACGGCACGGCAGTCCGTATCACCGAGATCACATCCGTTGACGAAAAGGGTGAAATGGATATTAAGACGAAGGGTGAAAAGGTCTTCCGTGTCCTCGAAGTGATCAAGGAAATACCGGATAAACTATACAGTGGCGCGATCGTTAACTATCCACCCAACCATGAGCATGGCAGTGAAGAAGTGATGCGCCGTGTTGTCAACAGCATCCGCGAACTATACAAGCTGCTGAAGGTGGAAAAGGAATTCGTGAAGGACGATACGCAGCTCAACACCTACGACATCGCGCACCACGTGGGCCTGTCGCTCCAGGAAGAATATGAATTACTGGGACTGATGCACGAGCGCCAGCGCCAGGAATATCTCAAGAGGCACCTGACAAAGGTGATCCCCCTGGTAGCGGAGATGGAACACCTGAAAGAAAAGGTGAAGCTGAACGGCCACTTTAAAAATCTTTCCGCGTTCAATTTTGAGAACTGACAATATAATGTCACCCTGAGCTTGTCGAAGGGTGAAGGGAGATTCCGAAAGTCGTCTTCGACAGGCTCCCTGGCCGCCACAGGCTTGCCGAAGGCGGCAGACTGACATAAACTGACTTCGTGGCCGCAAACCGCGAACCGCAAACCGCAAACCGCGAACAGCGAACAGCGAACCGCGAACAGCGAACCGCGAACCGCAACCCGTTTCGCATCCAATCTGTAGCTTCGGTGGAATTTACACCATGAAGCGAACCCTTTGCCTGGACCTTGGCAATACACGCTGGAAGGCCGCCATCTTTGAAGATGACGTGCTCAAAGAGATCCGTGTCCTTGGCGATAACGCGGAACAGCAACTGCAGCAATTGCTGGAAGAAAAAAAAATCGAAAGCTCCATCCTTTCCTCCGTGGTGCATCACCCTGCTGCCATTGAAGAATTGTTGCGGCAACGCACTTCCTTTCACAGGCTTTCCAATACGTCCCGGCTGCCATTCACCATCCCCGTTGGCAAGCCCGAGACCGTTGGTGCGGACCGCCTGGCCATTGCGGCAGCATCGGTTTACCTGTTCCCGCAGCAGAATACCCTTGCAATTGGCTCCGGCTCATGCATCACGTATAATTTCATCAGCCAGCAGCATGAACTGCTCGGGGGACTGATTTCACCGGGAATGGAAATGCGTTTCCGGGCGATGCATGAATTCACGGCAAAGCTGCCACTGGCAAAGGCTACATGGAATGTTCCGCTGATCGGTTATGATACCATCACCAACCTGCAGGGTGGCGTGGTTCTCGGCATCGCAAAAGAGATGGATGGACTCATTGATGCATATGCTGAAAGGTATGGGAACTTTAACGCGCTTTTAACCGGGGGTGATATTGGAATATTTGAGCCCCATTTGAAAAATAAGATATTTGCAGACCCCGATTTAATCTTTAAAGGTTTGTATGCGATCAGCCAAATCAACCCTGCTTAGCAGATTCTCTTTTCACTTTTTACTGATTTTTCTCGTTTTTGCGGCAGGCTTGCAACCGGCGTTTGCACAGGACAATTCGCCCTACTCCCGTTATGCGCTCGGCGACCAGTTCTCCCAGTCAAACATCACCACGCGCGCGCTGGGCGGCATTTCCGCTGCCTTTACGGATTATTTTTCAGTGAACTTCTATAACCCCGCGTCGTATGCCTCGTTTCTGGCCACGCAGGAAAAGAACTCCAAAAAATTATCTTCCGGCCGTGTTATTCTCGACGTGGGCATGAACATCGACAACAGGAAACTGATCCAGCAGAACACGCCAAATACATTTAATTCCACGGACGCCTTTTTCTCTTACCTGCAGATCGGTCTGCCCCTGCGGAAGAACTGGGGCATGAGCCTTGGCATTCGCCCCGTATCGCGCGTGAGCTACAAGGTGAACCGCAACGAGCGATTGATGGATCCCATCACCGGTCTGCCGATTGACAGCGCTGTTACGCAGTTTATTGGCACCGGCGGAAGCTACCTGCCATACATCGGGACCGGCTTCGCCATAAAGAACCTGAGCATCGGGGCGAACATGGGCTACCTGTTCGGGCATAAGGACATCTCCACGCGCCGTGCGCTGATCAATGATACGGTGTACTACTATGCATCGCAACACAACACCAACAGTTCATTCGGAAGCATTTTCTTCAATACAGGACTCCAGTACAAGATCGCTATGCCTGGCAAACGATTCCTCAGACTGGGCGTGTCCGGCAACTGGGAGCAGAAGATCAACGGCAGCATCGACAGCCTTCGTCAAACGTTCACTACCAGCAGCACGGGCGAGATCATCCAGATCGACAGCGTGTATGAGCGCAACGACATTGATGGAAGCCTCCAGATCCCGGCGTCGTACCGATTCGGATTTGTTTTTGGCGATGATTCGGCACGCAGGTGGATGGTGGGTGCTGACCTTGCACTGTCGCAATGGAGCAACTTCCGTTACTTCGGCCGCCAGGATTCCACCATCAACAACTGGCAGGTGAATGTCGGCGGGCAGTTCATCCCACGGCCCAAAGGAAATTATTTCAGCCTGGTCAGCTACCGGTTCGGATTCTTCTTCGGCCAGGATTACATCAGGCTTCGTAACAAGCTGCCGGTATATGGCGTATCTGCCGGCCTCGGCCTTCCTATTCCCAACTATAACCGCCAGGCACAGAACCAGTTCAGCGTTGTAAACCTGGGTGTAGAGTTCATGCGGCGGGGCAACGATGAGAATACCCTTCGCGAAAACCTGTTCCGCCTTTCATTAGGTTTCAACTTTACCGACCTTTGGTTCGGGAAAAGGAAGTATGACTAGTTCTTTCCAACATATTTTTTCAACGACACGGGCAGCTTTGATCATAAGCTGCCTGTTTGTTTTGTCGTGTGAAAATTCGGAAAGGTCCATCGAGGAGTGGAGCGGCCGACGCGCGCTTGTGGAAGAGGCCATCCAGGTGCAAACGCACATCAGCCAGGGCGGGAAGCTGCGGGCAAAGCTGGCAGCGCCTTACATGATCCGCTCGAGCAGCGACACAGTGTACGTGGAATTCCCGAAAACGCTGACCGTTCATTTCTTCGACAGCGCCGGGAAGATCGAAAGCTATCTCAGCTCCATGTATGGCAAGTACTATGAAAACCTGAACCGGGTTTTCCTTCGCGACAGCGTGCTGGTGTACAACATGCAGGGCGACACGCTGCGCTGTCCCGAGCTGTGGTGGGACCAGACCACCCAGAAATTCTATACCGACAAGGAAGTGCGCATCCACAAAAAGCGCGACCGCATTTACGGCGGCAAAGGCCTGGAAGCCCGCCAGGATCTCAGCGATGTGATCATCAAAAGCCCGAGCGGCTCCGTGGTGGTGCCGGACAGCATACTCGCACGGTAGTATATTTACCTGGAAGATAGATTTTCTGTACGCTCATGCCGCGGTATGACGAGGATAAGCTGTTCCATTGATGCAACTCAGCAAATAAAAACGGCCGTGGCGGTAAGTTGCAGGGAAATAGAAGTCATGATCACGTTCCCGCCGGACATTGAGATCGCGCAATCCGCACCTATCCGCCACATCCGTAAGATCGCTGCCACGCTGGGCATTGATGAAGAACAACTCGAATATTATGGAAAATACAAGGCAAAGCTGCCGCTGGAGCTTATAGACGAAGCACGCATGCGCCGCAGCCACCTGATCCTGGTCACAGCTATGACACCCACACCGGCTGGTGAAGGAAAGACCACGATGAGCATTGGCCTGGCCGATGGGCTCAACCGCATCGGCAAAAAGACGGTCGCGGTTCTGCGCGAGCCGTCGCTGGGACCTGTTTTCGGGATGAAGGGCGGGGCAGCAGGTGGCGGCTATGCCCAGGTGATCCCCATGGAAGATATCAACCTGCATTTCACGGGTGATTTCGCCGCGGTGGAAAAAGCAAATAACCTGCTGGCAGCGATCATCGACAACCACCTGCAGCATCAAAAGGACCTTCGCCTGGATCCGCGCACCATCGTATGGAAAAGAGTGATGGACATGAACGATCGCGCCTTGCGGCAGATCATCGTAGGACTGGGAGGAACAGGGAACGGCGTGCCCCGCGAGGACGGATTCAACATTACACCAGCTTCCGAGATCATGGCGATCCTGTGCATGGCGTCGGATTTCGAAGACCTGAAAAGACGACTGGGAAATATTTATGTCGGGCGCACGTATGAAGGAGAGCCGGTATTTGCGCGCGACCTGAAGGCTGTTGGCGCCATGGCCGTTCTGCTGAAGGATGCCATCAAGCCCAACCTTGTGCAGACGCTGGAGGGCAATGCCGCCATCCTGCACGGAGGTCCCTTCGCCAGCATCGCACAGGGAACCAACTCCATACTCGCCACCAAAATGGGATTGTCGCTTGCGGACTACGTTGTGACCGAAGCCGGTTTTGCAGCAGACCTGGGCGCCGAGAAATTTTTCAATATCAAGTGTGTTGCCGGCGACCTTTCGCCGGAAGCCGTGGTGCTGGTAGCAACGATCAGGGCGCTGCGCCATCATGGCGGCACACGGAAAGATGCATTGCAAATACCCGGTGTGGAAGCCGTTGACAGGGGTCTTGTTAACCTGGAGAAGCACATCGAAAACCTGCAGAAGTTCGGGTTGCAGCCCGTAGTGGCGATCAATTATTTTCCTGGTGATTCGGAACAGGAGATCATGCTGGTGAAAGAACGTTGCGCTATTTACGGCGTGAATGCCATTGTTTCAACAGCCTTCGCAGACGGTGGCGAAGGTTCCATGAGGCTTGCAGAAGAAATCGTGAGCATCATCCGGAAAAAAGAATCCGCATTCCAGCCGCTGTACAGCTGGAATATTTCGGTGGAGGAAAAGATCCATTGCATTGCCACGGAAATGTATGGCGCCAGTGGCGTTGAATATTCTGTAAAGGCACGGTCGGCGCTGAAACAGATCCGTGCGCTGGGCTTCGAGCATATGCCCGTGTGCATGGCGAAGACACCGAAAAGCCTGAGCGATGATGAAAAGAAGATCGGCAGGCCGCAGAACTTCACGGTTACTGTAAGGGAATTCGAGTTCGCCTCCGGAGCCGGTTTTATCATCCCGATCCTGGGCGATATCATGCGCATGCCTGGCCTGCCCGCTACACCTGCTGCCGAGTTGCTGGATATTGACGCGGAAGGCAGGATCAGCGGACTGTCCTGACACCGGGAATATTCTGTAAGTTTATCCTTATGGAATTACTCCTTCCCAGCCTATCCCTGGTTTTAATTACGCTACTGTCGCTTGCGTTCATTATCCTTTGGATCCTGGCGCTGGTGGACATCCTGCGCAGCAATTTCCCGGACAACACCGTGAAGCTGATATGGGTGCTTGTCGTGTTCTTTTTCCCGTTGCTGGGCGCCGTACTTTATTTTGCCATTGGCAGGAAACAAAAACAACCCCAGGTTAATTAACGCTATGCCTTCCACAACAACTTCCCCGGAAGCCTTCATCAAACAGCTTCCCGACGACCGCCGCGAAGCGGTCGCGAAACTGCGCACAACCATCCGCCAGAACCTGCCGAAAGGATTCCAGGAAACGGCAGGACGCATGCTGAATTATTGTGTGCCTCATTCCATCTACCCGGCCGGCTACCATTGCGATCCGAAGCAGCCACTGCCCTTCCTGAGCATTGCCTCCCAGAAAAATTTCATTGCATTGTACCACATGGGACTGTATGCGGATCCGGATCTTCTGAAGTGGTTCACCGCGGAATATCCGAAACACAGTAAGACAAAGCTCGACATGGGCAAAAGTTGCATCCGTTTCAAAAAGCCAGACCAGATACCCTTTCAACTGATCGGCGAACTGGTTTCAAAGATGAAGGTTGATGACTGGATCAGGATTTACGAAAGTCATGTAAAGCGATAACATGGAGCCACGCGATGCACGGGACAGGAAGATCACTTCGGACCTTGCTGCGTATTACAGCCGGCGCGCATCAGAATATGAATCGATCTACCGGAAACCCGAACGGCAGGCTGACCTGGCAACAGCAGCTTCATACCTGCAGCAAATTTTTCAAAACAAACGCGTACTGGAAGCAGCCTGCGGCACCGGTTACTGGACACAGGGAATTGCCGGAGCAGCAGCTTCCGTGCTGGCGGTCGATATCAGCCGGGAGGTTTTGCAGATCGCTTCTTCAAAAAACTATCCACACAACAACGTTGAATTCCTGCAGGCAGACATTTTCGAATTAAATGCCCGGGCACCATTTGAAGCGCTGTTCTGCGGCTTCCTCTGGAGCCATATCAGGCTGTCAGCGCTGGAACAATTTGTCAGGGCACTCAACCGCCAGGTGATCAACAACGGCACGGTGGTGCTGATGGACAACCGGTATGTGCCTGGCAGCAGTACGCCCATTGCAGAAACGGACGCGGAAAGAAATACCTGGCAGCTGCGTCAACCGCAGGACGGGACGACGCACCGTGTACTGAAAAATTTCCCTTCCGCAGCGCTGCTTCATAAAATGGCGGGGATATCCGGAAGGAAAATCGAGGTAGTGGAACTGGACTATTTCTGGATCCTGGTTTACCGCTGTGAACACCGCGGGTATTAGTCGAACAGGATGGCAACGCCTCCCGGCAATTCTGCCTGGTGTGCCTGATCTCCCATGTTTGCATGACCTCTTTCCGAAGAAATGCCGGAAATCCTGCGCCAATGGGGTGTGCCGATGCAACACCGCGACTTATTCATTATTTTGAGGCAGGCGCCATCATTATGACTATTGAAAAGATCAACCTCAGGCAGAAATTCGCACAGATCCCTGATCTCTGGAACCCGCGCATCGCCGGGGAGCTGAACGGCCAGCAGGTAAGGCTTGCCAGGCTCCATGGTTCTTTTATCTGGCACAGCCACGCTGAAGAAGATGAAATGTTCCTGGTGATCTCCGGAACACTGCACATGGAACTGCGTGACCGAACGATAGAAGTGCACGAAGGAGAATTCATCATTATACCAAAGGGCGTGGAACACCGTCCCGTAGCTCCGGAGGAGGTCCACCTTGTGCTGTTCGAGCCTGCATCCACGCTGAACACCGGCAATATCGAAGATGAACGCACCCGTCACCAGCTTGACCGCATCTGAAATGAAATTTCCTGTTGACAGGTTCGCGGTTCGCGTTTGCAGTTCGCGGTTCGCGGTTCGCAGTTCGCTGTTCGCAGTTCGCAGTTCGCGGTTCGCTGTTCGCGGTTTGCTGTTGGCGGTTTGCGGATTGCGGGTTGTTGGCTACCGGATGTAATGACTATACAAATTAACGCGAAAGCGTATTCGCCGCCGGAGCAATCAACACATTGTGCATGATCCCACCGGGCCCGCCTGCAGCTCTGCAATTATGATCCCGGCCCAACCTGCAACGATCAGCCGAATCGCGCGCGTGCACATTTCTGTAATACCTTCACCAAACAATTACATTATGGAATACAGGAGAATGGGAAAAACGGGCCTGCAGCTGAGCGTTCTTTCATACGGAAGCTGGGTCACCTTTCACAAGCAGATCGATGACAGCATTGCGGATGAACTGATGAGCATTGCGTATGACCGAGGCATTAACTTCTTTGATAACGCCGAAGTATATGCGCTTGGCGAAAGCGAGAAGCTGATGGGACGCATCCTGAAAAAAAAGGGCTGGGACCGCACGTCGTACACCGTCAGCAGCAAGGCGTTCTGGGGCTGGCGCGGCAAGCAGAACAAGCCGAACCAGACAGGCCTCAGCCGCAAGCACCTGACCGAGGCATGCCATGAAGCATTGCGCCGTTTGCAGCTCGAATACCTGGACCTGTATTTCTGCCACAGGCCCGACAAAAACGTACCGATAGAAGAAGTGGTGTGGACCATGAACATCCTGATCCAGCAGGGGAAGATCCTGTACTGGGGCACCAGCGAATGGAGCGGGGTGGAGATCATGGAAGCGCACCGCGTCGCAGCACAATATGGTCTCATCGGCCCGGCCATGGAACAGCCGCAGTATAACCTGCTCGAACGGGAGAAGATGGAAAATGAATACCTGATGGTGTTCAAAACGGTTGGCATGGGCACCACCATCTGGAGCCCGCTGGCTTCAGGTCTTCTTACCGGCAAATACAATGATGGCATACCCGAAAACAGCCGCTTTGCGCTCGAAGGCTTCGACTGGCTGAAAAACCAGTGGATGGTAGATGAAAAACTCGCACGGGTACGCGAGCTGACA
>DASUVB010000540.1:0-2243 GCA_036373835.1 Flavisolibacter sp.
CGGGTGTTGGGAAGCTCCTGCCCGGTGTACATAAGGGGGATTCCCGGCCAGGTGAAGCTGAACACCGCAAGCGCCAGGGCCATTTCCCCGTATTTTTCGTACTCGGTACCGTTCCAGCTGTTCTCATCATGATTGCTGGTAAACCACGTCTTGATGCCCGGAGCATGGCGGTACTGCAATAAAACGTCTCTCAGTTCCTGGAGCGGCAGAATGTTTTTATAGAATTTCTCGGTGATGTGCATCCACTTCCAGGTGTAGGCAGCATCAAACACCTGCATATATTCCGGGTTGTCCAGCGGATCGGCTTCAGCAAGCCAGAAAAGGGGCCTGATCTCTTCAAGTACAGCCCTTGCTTCGTGCCAGAAATCCAGCTCCACCCAGAAAGCCAGGTCACACCGGAAGCCATCAATACCGCATTCCACGATCCAGAATTTCATGGCCCCGATCAGTGCTGCGCGCATGTCGGCATTGGAGAAGTCAAGTTCAATAATGTCATCCATGCCGGAAGCCCGCTTGAATGTCCCGGTTGTTTCGTCAACCTTGTACCATTCGGGATGCAGCCGGGTCCATACATGGTCCCACCCCGTATGATTTGCCACCCAGTCCATGATCACGCGGAAGCCCAGTGCATGTGCCTCTGAAACAAGCAACCTGAAATCTTCAATGGATCCAAACTCCGGGTTGATGCAGGTATAGTCCGAACAGGCGTAATAACTTCCCATGGTGCCCTTCTTCAGCATTTCCGAGATCGGTGTCACCGGCATGAGCCACAGCGTCTCCACACCCATGTCCTTCAACCGGGGCAGGTGCGGGACCAGCGCCCTGAATGTGCCTTCGGGGGTGTATTGCCTGACATTGACTTCATAAACGTTCGTGTTGTATATCCAGTCCTTCCCGTTCTTCATCCGCTAAAGCTAATACACGGCAGTAATATGACATCGCGTCTTCCCGGGGACAAGAGGATGTGAAAATTCCGACAGTCATCCTTTCCCGGCCCCGAATTGGTGTAGTTTTGCTGCGCATGAAAAGCTTTGATGTACCTATTGTCTACCGCAGCCCGCTGATCTCCGCTGTCAAAAAAATGCGCAAGGAACAGGACCGCATGAAAAAGGACTTTGCTCCCACCCTTCTCGATTTTGGTTCGCTCCAGGTATATCTTGCGCGGCATTTCGGTTTTTGCTACGGCGTGGAAAATGCGATCGACATTGCTTTCAGGACCATCGAAGAAAATCCCGGGAAGAGAATTTTCCTGCTGAGTGAAATGATACATAATCCCCAGGTGAATGCTGACCTGGTAGCGCATGGCGTGCAGTTCCTGCAGGACAACCATGGCAGGCAGGTGATACCTTTTGAAACCCTTACCTCCGACGATATTGTCCTGATCCCCGCGTTCGGGACCACGCTTGCCATTGAGGACCGGCTGAGGGATATCGGCATCGCGGTCGAAAACTACAACACCACCTGCCCGTTCGTGGAGAAAGTATGGAACCGCAGTGAGGTCATCGCGCGGAACCAGTATACGATCATCATACACGGCAAGCCAACACACGAAGAAACCCGTGCGACCTTTTCGCATGCGGCAGCCAATGCGCCGGCCGTTGTGGTCCGTGATATGGAGCAGGCGACCGAGCTCGCAGGTTATATCACGGGCGATAAACCCAGCTCCCAGTTCTACCGGGAGTTTGCAGGACAGCACACAGAAGGATTCGACGTGGTGCGTGACCTGGAACGGATCGGCGTAGTTAACCAGACAACGATGCTGGCTACAGACACGCAGGCCATTGCTGATTTCCTGAAGGATGTGATGGTGAAGAAATACCAGCTCGATGAAACAAACGTGAAGGACCGGTTTGCAGACACGCGCGATACGCTGTGCTATGCCACGAACGACAACCAGAGTGCCGTGCTGGGCATGCTGGAAACAGGCGCCGACCTCGCACTGGTTGTTGGCGGTTACAACTCATCCAACACCTCGCACCTGGTAGAACTGTGCGAGAACAAGCTTCCAACTTATTTTATCAATAGCGAAGAAAAACTGCTGACGCCACTCACTATCATGCACTATAATTTTCATACGCACCAGGAACTGGTAACGGAAAATTACCTGCCGGAGAATAGGCCCCTGCGGATCCTGATCACCAGCGGAGCTTCGTGCCCGGACGCACTGGTCGAAGGTGTGATCAGGAAACTGACGCAACTGGTTCCCGGCAGCAGGTCGGTGGAAGATGTTTGCCGGGAGTTGA
>DASUVB010000541.1:0-2330 GCA_036373835.1 Flavisolibacter sp.
GGGACTGAAACGCTTGACATTTTTCCCAAGTTCATTATTGGTCTGCGCCAGGAAATGGTTGGCGAACAGCATAATGTCTTCCGGGCGCTTGCGCAGCGGCGGAATGTCAATGCTGAATTCATTAAAGCGGTGGTACAGGTCCTCGCGGAATTTGCCTTTACGGACCGCTTCCCACAGGCTTTCATTGCTGGCGATGATGATCCGCACATCGAGCTCGATGTCCTTCACGCCTCCTACCCTGCGCATCTTGCGCTCCTGCACCACGCGAAGGAGAGATACCTGGATATCGTAAGAAAGGTTGGCAATTTCATCCAGGAAAATGGTTCCCTGGTTGGCGAGCTCAAAGCTGCCGGTCTTCTGGTTGAGAGCCCCGGTAAAGGAGCCTTTTTCGTGGCCGAACAGCTCACTGCCTGCGAGTTCCTTTGACAGGGCCCCGCAATCGATGGCCACGAAGGGCTTGGATTTTCTTTTGCTGCGCTTGTGGATCTCCTGGGCAATGGCTTCCTTACCACTCCCGCTTTCACCATGAATGATCACGGTATAATTGGTAGGAGCTACCAGGTCGATCTGCTGCAGGAGCTGCCGGAATACAGGCGTATCCCCAAAAATATAATCGCCGGATATCGTTACCGAAGGCATTTTTTCGCGTGCCATCACCGGTTTGTCTGCGGATTCGCTGCTGGCAGCGGCGCGGCTGGCGGTTTCCTGATGGGCATCGCGTGAAGAGGTCTCCAGCGCCTTCCTGATCGTCACAAGGATCTCATCGGGGAAAAGCGGCTTCGTAATATAATCGTATGCGCCCATCTTCATCACCTCGACGGCAATCTTAATATCGCTGTAGCCGGTGATGATGATCACGGGCAGGTGCGGGTATCTTTCCTTAATTTTTCCTAACAGTACATTCCCTTCCATGTCCTCCAGGCGGAAGTCGCACATGACCAGCGACGGTTCGGTGGATTCCAGGAGCTCAAGTGCCTTTTTACCATTGTACGCTTCGATAACATCGTAATGATGGCGGGTGAGAAAGCGTTTGAGAAGGAGACACATGTCGCGGTCATCATCGATAATCAGAATGGTTTGCATTTGGTATTTATTTATGGTTCGAAAAATTCAAAATAACAAAATTAGGCCCACAGACCGCGGACGTGAGACACCGGTATCTGCAGCTGTTCCCTGTACTTGGCCACCGTTCTGCGGGCAACGGTAAAACCTTTTTGCGACAGGATCTTTACCAGCTGCTGGTCCGTGTAGGGGTTATGCTTGTCTTCGGATTCAATAACCTCTTCTATCGCCGACTGTATCACCTTGTTACTGATCACCTGGCCCTTCTGGTTGGCAATTCCTTCCGTGAAAAGATCTTTGAGCAGCAGCAGGCCAAATGGCGATTCTGCGTATTTATTACAGGTGATCCGCGATACGGTTGAAATATCCACGCCCACCATCTCAGCGATATTCTTCAGGATCATCGGCTTCAGCTGGTTGATGTCCCCGGTTATGAAATAGTCATACTGCAACTGTACGATCGCCCGCATGATCTTCAGCATCGTCGATTCGCGCTGCTGTACGGCGTGTATGAACCACTGGGCCGACTGCAGCTTATTCTTGATATACTGAACAGCGGATTTGTCCGTTGTCACCTTCGCGTTGTTCTGCGCCATCTCCTTCCAGGAAGAATTTATGTTCAGGCTTTCCGAGCGCTGGCGGTGCAGGGAAACTTCGATGGTGTCACCATTACGGGTTACAATAAAATCCGGAACGATGTTCTGGTTGGTACTGATCCCATCCTGCAATTCGCAGACCGGCCGCATCTTGAGGGAAGCGATCAGACGCAATACGATCTTCAGCTCCTCTTCGTCGATCTGGAGGTGATGCCTGATCTTGTCCATATTACGGTTGTGCAGGTCGTTGAAATGTTCTTCAAGCAGCCGGATCGCCGTGCGCACATCCGGCCTGCGGGTATTCATCCGCTGCAGCTGGATAATCAGGCATTCCTTGATATTGCGGGCGCCAATGCCGACGGGCTCCAGCTGCTGCACTTTTTCCAGCACCTTCCCGATCTCCTCCGGCTCCACCCAGCGGTTATTTTTAAAAGATATATCCTCGGCGAGGTTTTCAAGCGGCTGTTCCATCAGGCCGCAGTCGCTCAGGGAGTCAATGATGAATTCGGCGAGCTCAATCTCGCGCTCGTTCTCGGTGGTCAGCTTAAACTGTTCTTTCAGGAATTTCCGGTAATCAAAATTATTAGTGATGGGGCGTTCCGGTAGCTTGTCATTATGCAGGTAACAGCCGTACTCCATTTTGTAATCCGGTATATCATCATAGCCATATTC
>DASUVB010000542.1:0-2751 GCA_036373835.1 Flavisolibacter sp.
ATGTTCGTCTCGGGGTATTTCAGCAGTGTCGCGTTCAGCTTATCAAGGCTGGTTCTTGCAGCTGTGTTCAGATCATAACGATCATAGGCGAACAATACCTTCTCTTTAAACCTGATCACGATGGCTTCACCTTCCCTGATGACTTCGGCATCACCCATTTCTTTTGCGAGCTCTTCTGCCTGCTTGTCCATTTGCCTGCCGATCACGGCACCGGCAACGCCGCCGACTGTAGCGCCGATAATGGCACCCATGGCTGTTTTACCAACCGAGCGGCCGATCACGCCTCCGACCACACCGCCACTGGCACCGCCGATAACTGCGCCTTTTTGCGATTTGCTCATCGACTTACATCCACCCACTGACATTCCCAGTACGACCATGATCAACAGGAAACCCCCGATGAATTTTCTATAGCCTGTTCTGCTTTTTGCGGTTGCATCAACCGTTTTACTATTTGACATTTTTTGATTTTATCACCGGTAGCATTACCGGCAAGGGGCGTAAGGTAGTTCTAATGAAGCAGCATCCGTGTTAAAACACTGCTTTTAATTAATTGATTTTCATTTAATTACAATGTAAAAAGCCTGCCGATGAGTCACCGGCAGGCTGTGTTTGTCAGTTGGGCAAAGACTAATTCCAATTCCTTTGAAAAACCTTGAACAAAGTTCCATCGAAATGCACTTTCGATCATTACATCATTTATTGCAATCGTTGCATAATTCACTGATTGCACTGCACTTTACAAAAAGTTGAGCGTTCTGATACGTAACGCAAAACTCCAGGGAAAGGCAGCACGAGCTTTAGCGTAGGCGGAGCCCCACCTTTTCCATTAAGCCTGTCCCCCGTAGCCGACGAAGGCAGGGGAAAAGGTGGAATAACGAAACAGGCCAAAGAAATGATAGAACAATCCGCCCGGGCAAGGGAAACTGGTTAAAAGTTCCGAAATTCAGGTACCTCATGAAACCAGGACTGACCAGTACTTGTATCCTTTTACTCCTCCCGGCTATTCTCCTTGCCCAGAACCTTCCCTTCACTACTTACACTTCAAAGGACGGGCTGGCTTCAGACAGGGTCACCGCGATCACACAGGATGAGCAGGGCGCCATGTGGTTTGGATCGTATTACGGCATTTGCCGGTACGACGGCCAGAAGTTTGAGAACATCCGGCTCCCGGTGCAACAAAAGGACAAATACGTCAGCTTCCTCCTGGCTTCCCGTGGCAGGATCTACGCCGGCTTCCTGTTCAATGGCGGACTGTTCGAATACGAAAAGGGGAAAATGAAAAGCCATTTTCTGCCAGCAGGAACGGGAACCAGCAACACGTTCATCTGCATGACAGATAATGGCGACGGAAGCTACCTGATAGCCAACAACACCGGGCATATTTATAATTTCCACGACGGGCGGTTTACTTTTCTGTCCAACCTGGATCCCTCCGCCGGGCAGGTGCAACATCTCCAGAAGGCCGGCAACCAGCTACAGGTGGCCACTGATAAGGGACTTTATGTGCTTTCAGTTTCAGGGGAGAAGCAGTCAACGTTTTTCCAGGGTGATAACATCATTGCCTTACAACTCAGGGAGAATACCTCATGGCTGCTGCGGTTGCAGGGCAATACACTGGTGTTTGACGAATTTCTTAAAGATCCTGCCAAACCCTCCCGGCAAATACGCCGTCCTCAAAAAGGAATCGTTGTCGCTACAAGGCGCCCGGATATGCTGTGGGTACTCAATGGAACAGACCTGTTGCGGATCGACAGCGCGGGCAGCAGCGAATATCCTGCAGCCGTACGAACAGCAGCGAATGCCACTGCTATATTCTGTGACCGCGAAAACAATGTGTGGCTCGCCAGTGAACCGGGTGTGGTGAAGATCTCAAACTTCGCCAGCCAGAACTTTACCACCGCTGATATCAATCCCGCCGGCGGCGGTCTTGCCAGGCAAAATGATTCTACGCTGTGGTACACCAATTCGAAATCGCTTTTCAGGATCGTGAACAGCAGGATCACCCGGGTTCCTGATATCCTGGACGGAATGCCGGAGCATTATGGTTTGCTGCACCTTGAAAATAACCACCTGTGGATCGTATTATGGAATGGCCTGCTGATAAGGGCCCGCATTGAAAACGACAGGCTGGTGACTGACAGGGAATTTGTAAAATTCAAAGGCAGGGAGCTGAATGTGTCCACGGTTGTCAGTGATGACATGGGCAATGTGTGGGCAGGTGGTATCAATGGTATTTACCATATCCGCGGGGGACGGGTGATCGGGCACAGCGACCTGGAACAGGCAGGAGGAGCAGCATTTATTACCTGCATCTCGCTGGACGAAAAAAATAAAGTGCTGTGGATCGGTGACAATGCCGCGGGTGTCACCAGGTTGGCTTATGATTTCCTGCCCGATGGAACCTGTACGTACAAGGTTCTCCGGCACCTTGGGAGCCGCGAAGGCCTTCACGACACTTACACCCGCAGCATCCTGGCCGACCAGGAGGGGAACGTGTGGGTCGGTACACGCTTTGGAGGCATTTTCCGGATCAGGGAAGATGCAGGAAAGCTGCAGGTTGTATCCGTTAATACAGCTGCGAACCTGGGTTGCAACAGGATCACCGACATCAGTGCGGAGGATACCAACGCCGTCTGGTTTGCCGCGTGTGATGGTGTTTACCGGTACACGTATAAAGACAATAGCTGGCGGCACTTCACCACCTCTGATGGATTGCTGAACGCCGAAGTATTTAAACTTCTTGCAGAT
>DASUVB010000543.1:0-5069 GCA_036373835.1 Flavisolibacter sp.
TACCTGCTGAGAGCCATATGGGGTCCGGGATACATTCATCAGTCGCAATACCTGCGGGTATTCATAGCCCAGATCCGGAAAAAGATCGAGGACGATCCAAACAGGCCACAGCTTTTGGTCACCGAGCCAGGCGTCGGATACAGGTTTACGGGATGTAAATGAAAAATGAAAAAGTGAAAATGCAAAAAGTTGTTGAACATGGTTGAACATAGTTGAACATAGTTGAACAATTGTTTAACGTTGTTTAACGTCGTTACATTCACGCGTCATCCAAAACAAAACGCAAAACACAACACACAACACAAAATACAAGTTCCTGCGATCAGTAATAAAAAGGCCGGGAACATCGCCCGACCTTTTGAACAATGGTTAACAGCAGGGGAAAGCTGCCACAAGTATTGACAGTGCAATGATCAACTGTTTCATGTTTGTTTGTTTTAATGGTGATAAAATATTTTAATAGTGACCAATACAACCTAGTTCCCCAGCACACCTCCACCCTGCTGCACCCTTTTCAATTCTTCTTCCGCTCCCACAGTGCGCTGCCGTGCGGCCTTGATGGTGCTCCTGCCGAACTTGTACGCCAGCGCCAGCTTGAACTGCCTGCTCTCCTGGCGGTAGTTGAACTTCATGGTTTGACCTGCGAAATCAGACGTGGCACTGAACCGCTGCGTATAGAAAATATCGCTTACAGAAGCTTTTAGGGTGACTTTCCCGTCAAGGCACCGCTTTGAAATGCCGGCGTCGGCGTTGTACACCGCTTTCGCCCTGAAAGTGCCCTGGTACACTGTGGGTGCATTGAAGAACGCGGTCACCTCGGCTGTCAGTGTTTTGGCAAACTTCAGACTGGCCTGGCTGAAAATGGTAAGTCCAAAGGCTTCAAGGTCTACCCTCCGGCCCTCGCCAAAATTGGCTTCATACATGGAAAAATTGGCACTGACATTTGTAAAGACACTGAACGCCTTGTACTGGTAAGGATAGCTCATGTTGAAAGCGAAGATGTCCTGTGTGGCCAGGTTTCTTTTCGAGACAAAAGCCTTTGATTTCGAGGCGGTGTCGAAAATATCCGCGAACATGTTGTTGACATGGCTGTAGTTCAGGGACAGGTTCAGTTTGTATTTATAGGTGTGGGCCAGGCTTATGCTGTTGGTGTATTGCGGACGAAGGTTCACATTTCCTTTCATGAACGAATACTCGTCGAGGGCGAACTCAAAAGGATTCAGATCCTTGTAAGCCGGGCGGTCAATGCGGCGGCTGTAGGTCAGGCTCCACTGCTTCTCCTTGTTCTTATTAAAAGTAACGGCGGCACTTGGGAAGAAGTCGGTATAGGATCTTTTGAATGATGTCACCGCGGTAGAAAATCCCGCACCATCGAATTTCACACTTTCCGAAACGCCCTCAGCGCTTGTATGCTCCATGCGGACACCGGCCTGCATCATGAAACTCTTGTATTGCCGGCTGAAGCTGGCATATGCCGCGGCAATGTCCTCCTGGTACAGGAAGCGGTTACTCCGATCATGGTCAAGCTGCTCACCACCGGCCAGAACATCATAGCGCCTGAAATCATTATCGGTTGTCACCCATGCGGTTTTTGCACCGAAGGAAAGTCTGCCTTTCCCCAGTGCGCGCTCATAATCAGCTTTCACGGAATGTATGTTGATCTGAGCGGGCGACAGCATATGGTAAATGACGCTGCTTTGCAATACCTGGCCCGATGGATCGTAATAATAATTGCGCTGGAACTGGTTGCTGTGCAGGTCATACGATCCCCGGTCGGCGTTCAGTGTGAGCAATTCACCCGATGTCCCGCTATAGCCGTAATTCAGGTTGAAGTTGGCATTGTGCCGTTTCATGGTGTTGCTGTTGTCCGCCACCAGGATACGATCCACAACATTGGTGGACATGTCGGATATCAGGGTGCGACTGTAGCTGTCCGAAACAGGGTCCGCCAGGATCGCGTTCACCAGTACACCGAATGTGTTTCTTTTGTTGACAAAGAAGTCGACCCCAGCTTTGATATTATGTGCCTGTCGCACGTCGGAGATGGTTCCCTGCTGGTCAAACAGCGTATCCGGGGTTCCCGACAGCGCAGTGGTGCGACGAAAATCAAGGTGTTGTTCAACCGGGGCGTAATTGTAGGCATAGGTGCCGAACAGGTTGATGCGCTTGCTGCGATAATTAAAGGACATTCCCCCGTTGTATTTAGGTGTTATGCCGATGTTCCATCCTGCATTCACCGAACCATTTGCCCCCAGGGCTTTGTTTTTTACAAGCCGGATATTGATAATACCCGCATTTCCGGCGGCGTCGTATTTAGCCGAAGGGTTGGTGATCAGTTCTATGGATTCCACCTGTGAAGACTGCAGGCTCCTTAGGTAGGCCGACAATTCCTGGCCCGACAGGTGTGTCGACCGGCCGTCGATGTGCACCTGCACTCCGGTTTTTGCCGACATGCTGATATTGTCATCCTTATCGATCAGCACACCGGGAGATCGGCGCAGCAGCTCGAGGGCGTTCAGTCCCGTGGCATTGATGGTACCCTCTACGTTTACAATCATTTTATCGGCCCGCACTTCTACCAGGGGCTTCTGAGCCGTTACGTTTACAGCAGTCATCATCCCCGTCAGACGTGTCAGCGTCATGGCAGGTACGTGGATGTTGACGTCACCCAGTGAAAATCGGGAAGAATGAACCGCTTTGTAGCCGGTATGGGTGACGACTATCAGGTAGTTGCCCTCTGGCATTGTGGGAAAACTGTAAGAACCGTCAGGCCCTGAAACCGAGATCTTCGCCACGGATGAATCCTTCGACTTCAACAAGGTTACCGTGGCACCGGCAACCGGAGCGCCATTTTCATTTGTAACCGATCCGGTCACCTGTTGGGCGTCACAGAACAGGGTGCATATTGCGAGCATTAGTAAAAGCAGGTATCTCATAACGTTTGATTTGACAGCAATGTGGTTAATAGAATTGAGGTGCACAATGCACCGTCAACACATGACAGGTTTTGGTAAACAAACAACGGGAAAGCGGGTGTCGGTCTATGCGGTCGCCTTGTATTCACTTCTGTTCGGCGAGGAGCAGCACCCGTAAAATCCTGGTCCGGCATGAAAAGCTGTAAAATGTGATCACATCCATTTCGAATCCGGCATGTGCAGTCATTGCCATGGATCGCCGGTCGGTATACGCAAAAGCGGATTCTGTGGACAGCGGGCACTTACGCGGAAAATATGACGATATTTATCGCGGACAAGCCATGAAACGTTTTTTCAACATTAAACGCCTGCGACTTTACTTATGGATCAGCCTTGCATTTTTTGCGTTGTGGCTGACGCACATCAGCCAATATCCCGGCACGTTTTTCGAACGGTCTCTGAACAACGTATGGCGCATCATCTACCTGCTGGTGCTTAATTATATATTCTTCGAGCATGCAGTTCCGTTCATCGGCAGGAAGAGAAGGACGGTTTTTCACAATATCCTGATCGCCATACCGGTGGTGTTTGTTATTCTCATGTTCTATTCGTGGGGATTATTTGCCTGGAGGCTGCTGGGGATCGGTTTGGGCCTTTATACGCCCCTGGCCACGTTCACATCAGTGCCCCACGGTGTGCAGGAGCAAATGACATTCAGCATGTCGTCCATTGTTTTCTTCGGCGTTGTCCGGCATTTATATCTCCATTTTAAGCTGCAACAGGCCGCCCAGCAACTGCGCCTGGAAAAGCAGCAGGCGGAACTGAGCTACCTGAAATCGCAAACCAACCCGCACTTCCTGTTCAACACACTGAATAATATCTATGCGCTGGCAAGGGACAAAAGCGACCTGGCAGCCGAGTCTATCCTGCGCCTGTCGAAGATCCTGCGGTTCATGTTGTACGAAACAACGGGCGACTTTATTTCCGTGGAGCAGGAACTGCGGATCATAAGCGATTACATTGCGCTGGAGCAGCTGCGGTACGATGAATCGCTGCGGGTAAGCTTCAACCACGATATTGAAGACATGCGGCAGGCGCTGCCGCCGCTGCTGTTGATGCCGCTGGTGGAAAACGCTTTCAAGCACGGCACTGCGGAAACCCGTGTTCGACCGTACATCGACATCCACCTGTCCATAAACAACAGGATCTTGCGGTTTATTGTCAAAAACTCGGTGGAGGAAACGATGGACGAAAAGCCGGTGAAGGAAAACATCGGCCTTGCCAACCTCAGGCGACAGTTGGAATTGCTGTACAGGGAGTACGAGCTGCAGGTCGTGCCAGGGAAATCGGTGTTCACGGCCACACTAACAATAAATCTGGCAAGCCATGTCTAAGCTGAGATGCATCATTGTTGAGGACGAGCCGCTGGCTGCAAAGGTGCTGGCGGAGTATATTACGCAGGTACCCTTCCTGGAGCTGCAGGGAACTTTTAAGGATGCCATCCTGGCTACCGACTACCTTCATGGCCACACCGTTGACATCATTTTTCTGGATATTCATCTGCCCCGGTTAAAGGGCATGGCATTCCTGAAGACACTGGCTAGTCCGCCTTCCGTGATCATCACCACGGCCTATCACCAGTATGCCGTGGAAGGTTTCAACCTGAACGTGACCGACTATCTTTTAAAGCCTTTCGAATTCGAGCGATTTCTAGTGGCGGTGAACAAGGTAAGATCCCCACAGGCCCACCGGTTCCCACCTTCAGGACAGGCCGACACCAGGGAGCACCTGTTTCTCAATGTTCAAAAGAAGAAGGTGAAAATTTCCTTTTCAGACATTTTATTCATCGAAAGCCAGCGGGAATATATCCGGATCGTTACCACAAAAAATGAATACCTGTCGAAGATGAGCACCCACGAGATAGAAGACCTGCTGCCCCCAATTCATTTCAGGCGAATCCACCGCTCCTTTATCATCGCGATAAACAAAATTGATTCCTATACAGCCGAAGCCGTAGAGATCCAGGGCATCAGCATACCCATCGGTCGCGGGTACCGCGAGGTGCTGTCCGGATTGTGAAACGAAGGGAGTGTGTTTAACATTGCTTCTTGCAAATGAAAAATGTAAAAGTAAAAATGTAAAAAATGTGGTTGA
>DASUVB010000544.1:0-4110 GCA_036373835.1 Flavisolibacter sp.
AATTCCCGCTGTCCTACAAGTACGGCATTTATAATACGACCACGGGTAGTTTTGTCCATTTCGAAGCCGGCGACAACCGCCTGCTCCACAATGACTGGACACAGGGTGTTCGCACGATCGTGCATGATGGTTTTGTTCGGCTTCCGAACCAGGCCTGGAAAGGTGCCGGGATCGCCATACCCGTTTTCGCCCTCCGTTCCGCGAATAGTTTCGGCATCGGTGAATTCACCGACATCAGGCTCCTGGTGGACTGGGCCTCGCGGCTGGGCATGAAGCTGATCCAGCTGCTGCCGGTCAATGATACCTCCGCGACATTCACATGGCGGGATTCGTATCCCTATGCTGCTATATCAGCATTTGCCCTTCACCCGATCTATATCAACCTGGAGCGTGTTGCCGGCAAAAAAAACAGCAGGATCATCAAAGCGCTGCATAAAAAGCAGAAGCAGCTCAACAGGCTTCCGGAGATCGACTACGAGCAGGTGATCCAGTTCAAGATGAATATGCTGAGGGAGCTGTTTGAAGCCGACGACCTTGATTTTTTGAAAGAGGACAGCTATACAGAATTCTTCGAAGACAACAGGAACTGGCTGGTACCGTATGCAGCGTTCTGTTACCTGCGTGACAGGTATTGCACGGCTGATTTTTCCAAATGGAAAACCTTTTCGGTATACCAGGCTGATGAAATTGAACGACTGACATCCAGAAAATCCAAGCAGTTCCGGCAGGTAGCGTTCTTTTATTTCGTGCAATACCACCTGCACCTGCAACTGGAGAACGCAGCCCGCTATGCGCACAAGAATGGCATTGCGCTGAAAGGTGACATTGCCATCGGCATCTACCGGTATGGCTCCGACGCATGGACATCGCCCGGGCTGTACAACATGGACCAGCAGGCCGGCGCGCCACCCGATGATTTTGCGGTCAAGGGACAGAACTGGGGATTCCCGACGTATAACTGGAAGAAAATGGAGGAGGACCACTTTGAATGGTGGCGCCAGCGCTTCCACCAGATGAGCCATTATTTTGACACGTTCCGGATCGATCATATTCTCGGCTTTTTCAGGATCTGGAGCATTCCCACGGACGCAGTGGAAGGTATTATGGGACGTTTCATCCCGGCACTTCCTGTTACGGTCACTGAATTCGGCGAACGCGGCATCTGGTTTGAACACGACCGCTATTGCCGGCCGTTCATTACCGACGCGATACTGCAGCAACTTTTCGGTGAGCATACAGGCTTCGTCGCGGAACACTTTCTCCAGCATACCGCCGGCCAGTACGAACTGAAAGAGGCTTTCAATACACAGAAAAAGATAGAAGAATATTTTGCATCGCAGGATGAAGCCCCGTACAACGAGGCCATCCGGCAGGGCCTGTTCGATCTGGTATCAAACGTGATCCTGTTCGAAGAAGCCGGCTCGAACGGAACGCACTATCATTTCAGGATACTGGCTGCAACCACAACGTCGTTCCAGCACCTGGACCAGGCAACACAACATAAGCTCCAGGAACTGTATATTGATTATTTCTACCGGCGGCAGGATGAGTTCTGGAAGCAGGAAGCCCTGCACAAGCTGCCGGCGCTGAAAGACGCCACGAACATGCTGATCTGCGGGGAGGACCTGGGGATGGTGCCGCATTCTGTTCCGGAAGTAATGCAGGACCTCGGCATTTTAAGTCTCGAGATCCAGCGGATGCCAAAAAACCCCGCAACCGAGTTTTTCCACCCGAAGGATGCGCCCTATTTGTCCGTGATCACGCCGTCGTCGCATGATATGAGCACGATCCGCGGATGGTGGGAAGAGAACCGGGAGAAGACCCAGCGTTTCTTCAATGCCATTCTCGGTGAACAGGGAACGGCGCCGTACTTCTGCGAACCATGGGTGAACCGCGCCATTGTGCTGCAGCATTTGTATTCACCCGCCATGTGGAGCATTTTCCAGGTGCAGGACATTCTTGGCATGAGCGACACACTGCGCCGCGGGAACCCGCACGAGGAACGTATCAACGAACCATCGAACCCCAGTCATTTCTGGAATTACCGGATGCATCTTCCACTGGAACAGCTCACCAGGGAAAAGGAATTCAATTCTGAAGTGCGGGATTATATTGTCAACAGCGGCAGGGGATGACCGGTAAACCATGAAGCATTGAAAGTACACGGCGCAGCATACAACTTACGCTTCCGGCATCCTTTCGGGATATCGCGCGGCACCAAAACGCATCAGCCGACATTTGTCGTGCAACTCGAACACCTCGGGCACACGGGCTATGGGGAAGCACCGGCGATCGCATATTACCACATCCCGGTAGAGAAGATGGCGGAGGACCTGGAGCGTAAAAAGATCTTTGTTGAAAAATTTGCTTTCACGGAACCTGATCGCTGGTGGCATTACCTGCACCACCTGTATCCGAATAACAGTTTCCTGGTATGCGCCCTGGACATTGCCGGCTGGGACCTGTATGGTAAAATGAAGGGCAAAGAATTAAAAGAATTCTGGATGCCGGAACAACCATGCGACCCGGTATGCGATTACACGATCGGGATAGACAGCATAGAAAAAATGGTGGAGAAACTGCAGGAAAAACCGTGGCCGGTGTACAAAATTAAACTGGGTACGGATAACGATATTGGTATCATCGAATCCTTGCGCAGGCATACGGATTCGGTATTTCGCATTGATGCGAATGCGGCCTGGAAAGCCGGCGAAGCATTGCAGAAAATCGAAGCGTTCAGCCGGCTCGGCGTGGAGTTCATTGAGCAACCCCTGGCGAAGGATGACAGGGAAGGAATGAAATGGCTGTTCGAGCGGTCGCCACTGCCCCTTGTGGCGGATGAAAGCTGTGTGTCGGAAAATGATGTTGACAATTGCCATGGACGCTTTCATGGCATCAACATCAAGCTTACCAAGTGCAGCGGCATTACCCCGGCCCTGCGCATGATCCGGCGGGCACGCGAGCTGGATATGCAGGTGATGATCGGTGCGATGAACGAGTCGACGGTTGGATCTGCAGCTATCGCCCACCTGATGCCGTTGGCCGACCACATTGATGCAGACGGCCCGCTGTTGCTGGCCGACGATCTCGCCACAGGTCTTGAATACCGGGAAGATGGACACATATATACCAGCGGTCTACCCGGACTTGGCATTAATTTTACGGGAATGGACCCTGGAACCGCTGAGCCAGCGGCACTCTTATGAAGACAATCCTTTTATTTTTTCTCCTGGCCTGCTGCAACGCTGTTCACGCGCAGGAAGATGAATTGCGTCCATCCCTGGGTGTCATGTTCGGGATGATCAATTATGAAGGAGACCTGAAGCCCAATAGCTTCACCTATCACAAATCAAGGCCGCTTGGTGCTGTGACGCTTCGGCTCCCGCTGAGCCGCTGGTTTGTATGGAGAAGCGGGGCACTGGCTGGCAGCGTGCAGGCGGCGGACCGTGACAACCGCGAATACCTGAAGCAGCGAAACCTCAGTTTCCGTTCCTCCATCTATGAACTGCATACCGGTATTGAAACTGTCTTTTTCAACCTGGAGCAGGCGGGTTGGACACCGTACCTGTTCCTGGGCGGTGCGGTTTTCCGCTTTAATCCATGGACCTTTGACGAGCAGGGAAAAAAAGTGTACCTGCAGCCCCTTGGAACAGAAGGGCAGGGACTCGATGCATATCCCGGAAGATTGCCATACCGGCGCACCCAGGTAGCAGTTCTGTGGGCGGGCGGATTCCGTGTAAGGGCCGGCGAACATGTGCGGATCGGTCTCGAGTTCAGCCAGCGCAAAACATTTACCGACTATCTGGATGATGTCAGCTCCAGCTATGCGGATTATAACAAGTTGCTGGAGGCGCGCGGGCAACAGGCGGTGGACCTGGCATACCGTGGCGACGAGATCAACGGCGCACCATACCCGGCTGCCGGGGAGCAACGGGGAACCCCAACCGAAAAGGACTGGTACTATTACCTCGGTATCACACTCGAAGCAGATCTTCACAGTATCAGGGACTTCGTCAGAAGAAAAATGAACCGGGGAAATGACTGGTACAACCAGCGATGTCCTGATCGATTCTAGGTGATATATGGCCTCAAATTTGTTAACCTCATAGC